>NZ_ABCK01000036.1 GCF_000170755.1 Lentisphaera araneosa HTCC2155 | reverse complement strand
AACTCAAAGCACCTAATGGTGGGGCATTAACGAAACTTGGCGGAGATGCAGCTGTACTTGAAGTTCTTTTAGATCATCAGACTGGAGAAATGAAAATCTATTTCTTTGACGGAGAGGCTAAAAACCAGCTAAAAATTGAACAGAAAAAACTTAATCTAGTTATTAAAGATTTAACTATTGCTTTAACAGCTGATGAAGAAGGTGTTTTTAGAGTAGCGAATGAAAAGCTTAAAGGCTTACAAAAATTTGATGCAGAAGTAGCTGCTCTCGAGATTGAAGGTTTGCCTTTTGATGGAGTTACCATCTCCTACCCAGAAGGAAATTAATCCTTTAGGAGCCAAGATTTAGCCAATAGATTTTTTGATGTCGCCCGTTGTGTTTCGGGCGATTTTTTTGTTTAAATAAAGTGGGCTAGTCGATTTTTAAGTCGTAAAAAAGCTGAGTACTATTTTCGATTTCTCCGACGATTTTAGTAAGTGGCTTACGGTAGATTTCAGCTAATTGCTCGAGGATATGAACAAGAAAAGCTGGTTCATTTCGCGAAGGGCGCGGTTTCATATTGCGGGGGATGAGGTAGGGAGCGTCAGTTTCTATCATGAGGCGATTGAGTGGAATCTTCGGAATGAACTTATGCATGTGGTAGCCTCTGCGCTCATCGCAAATCCAGCCAGTGAGGCCAATGTGTAGGTCGAGCTCTAAATAATCTTCGAGCTCTTTTTTAGTGCCTGTAAAGCAGTGGACAACTCCTTTGCTAAATTGATGTCGCTTCTTTTTTAGGCAGCTCATAAAAGCCTCATGGGCATCGCGCTGATGCATGAAGAGAGGTTTTTGATATTTGATAGCCAGATCAATTTGTTTTTCAAAAGCAAGAATTTGCTCTTCGGCTGTGGAGAAATTGCGATTGAAATCGAGGCCGCATTCACCGACGGCGAGGACCTGATCGAGTTTGATGAGTTCTTCCAATTCCCGTGCCGTAGTTTCATCCCACGAAGAGGAGTAATGAGGGTGTATGCCAGCACTTGCGGAAAAGAAGTCAGGAGAACTTTTTGCGAGCTCAGCAGCTTGCTGACTATTTTCTAAAGTAGAACCCGTGCTGAAAATCCGCTTAAGTCCCGCTTCACGTGCTCGTTGAATGACTTGCTCACGGTCTTTGTTAAAAGCTGGTTTAAACCAGTTGACGCATATATCGATCATAAAATCTCTCTAAATTTTCTTTTACTTTAGACATTTAATCGGACTTTGACAGATCTTGTGTTGAGAAAAAGAGCTAGACTTATATTTTGAAAGAAAAACAGGAATGATTCATGAGTCAAAAAGAAGTTAACTACGGCCCTTTAGCAAATTTTCTTGGTGTATGGGAAGGTGAATCAGGTGTGGATAGAGCACCAAAGCCACAGGGAGACAAAACAACTGAGTTTTATGAGAAGATCACTTTTAGTCCAGTGGGAGATGTGGATAACGCAGAAGAGCAAGATTTAGTGGTGGTTCATTACCATCAAGTCGTGACGCGTAAGAGTGATGGAAAAGTCTATCACAATCAGACGGGTTACTGGATGTGGGATAAGGGAAGTGACGAAGTCATGTTCTCAATTGCCATTCCTCGTGGCGTCTGTGTTTTAGCTAATGGTTCGTGTGAACAAGGTGGGGATGTAAACTTTAAAGTTAAAGCTCAGATTGATGATCCAGCCTATTCCATTTTACAGTCGAAATTCATGCAAGAGAGAGCCAAAACTGAGGCGTTTGAAATTGACCTAAACTTGAGTGCGGATACACTTTCATACTCACAGACGACCTTCCTAGATATTTATGGACGTAAATTTGAGCACACCGATACGAGTTCATTAAAAAAGAAAGCTTAAATGGAGATTCAAAATCCTAAATACGGGCAGGGTGATGCAACTTATCGCGGGGTAGGCGGAGATGAAGGGCTGAAAAAATTGGTTGCGGAGTTTTATCGCCAAATGTCTTCTCTAAAAGAAGCAGAGCATATTCGTAAGATGCACCCAGATGACTTGAGCGAAAGCGAAGATAAACTCTACTGTTTTTTAAGTGGTTGGATGGGCGGACCTCGACTCTACAATGAGAAATATGGTTCGATTGCTATACCTCGTGCTCATACGCACTTGGACATAGACTACCCAGAGGCTGAAGCATGGCTTTTGTGTATGGGAAAAGCTCTTAATGAATTAGCGTATCCAGATGACTTTTGTGAGTACCTAATGACTCAGTTGAAAGTGCCAGCTGAACGAATTCGAATGGCTTCATTAAATCGACAAAAAAATTAGCTTAGCGAAAAGTTTTTTTTAAGATGGATTTCCCAAGTTAGAGGAATAGATTTGATTTTCTTAAATAAAATATAAAAAAGGAGATTAATTATGGCATCAGATCAAGTACTTAATCTAGATGATAGTTCTTTCGAATCAACTGTATCTGAGGGCGTGACTCTCGTAGATTTCTGGGCTCCTTGGTGCGGTCCTTGCCGTATGCTTGCTCCAGTAATTGATAAAGTTGCAGGTCGTCTTGATGGTAAAGCTAAAGTAGCTAAAGTTAATACTGACGAAGCTAATGCAAGTGCAGTTAAATTTGGCGTTAACTCAATTCCAACTATCATGATCTTCAAAGATGGTGAGCTCCAAGACACTCTCATGGGTGCTGCTCAGCGTGAAGATGACCTCGTATCTAAAGTTGAGTCTTACATCTAAGAGAAAAGCATTTAGATTTTTTAAGGCAGTGAATAATTTCACTGCCTTTTTTATTGTAAATAGATGAGGAGAATAATGATGCCAAGACTAGCAGTTGTTTTTGCAGAAGGTTTTGAAGAGATTGAAGCCATTACGATAGTCGATGTTTTGCGAAGAGCGCAAATTGATGTGGATATGGTAGGGCTAAGAAGTCTGTCAGTAAAAGGCTCACATGATATTGAAGTTAAAGTAGAGAAACTTTTAAAAGAAGTGGATCCCAATTTATATGATGGTGTCGTCTTACCTGGTGGGCTCCCTGGTTCTTTCAAACTTCGTGACAATGAAGATGTGCAAAATTTCATTAGGGCTTTTAATGGCAAACTACAGGCGGCGGTATGTGCGGCTCCTATCGCGCTACAAAAAGCCGGAGCTCTTGAAGGTAGACATGTGACCAGCCATCCATCAATGAAAGACGAATTTTCAAAACAGCTTTATTTGGAAAGTCCCGCCGTGATCGATGGTAAAGTCGTGACTTCACGTGGGGCAGGAACAAGTTTCGAGTTCGTTGCTGCGATTCTAACTGTATTAGAATTAGAAGAAAAAACCGAAGATCTCAGGGCAGCAATGTTATATCCAAATTTCGATTCTTAGGAAGTTAGTTTCTTCTCTTTCAGCCATTGCAGGATTTTTGCAAGAAAATCCTGCTTTTCAAATGGTTTAACTATGTAGTCATTCATGCCGACTTTATAGCATTCTTCGATGTTATCTTTAAAGGCATTAGCACTAAAGGCAATGATGGGTATTTCAACTCCTTTAGACCTTAGCTTATCAGTCGCTTCGAAGCCGTTCATTTGAGGCATTTGACAATCCATAAGAATCAAATCCGTTGGGTTAGATTCCATGAAATCTAAAGCAGCTTGGCCACTGCTCTTTAAATGACAGTTTAAAGGTAAGCCCTTAAGGCAATCCTTGACGAGTTCGAGGTTGATGCGATTGTCATCGACTACCAAAATATTGGGCTTGTAGCCTAAAGCTGAAAAGTCGATGGCTTTTTTAGCTGAAGTTACAGGGTGATGCATTTTTTCAAGAACTAGCTCAAACTCAAAGCTACTCCCAATGTTTTCTTGAGATTGAACGTTGAGTGTCGTTTTCATTTGTTTTAATAGGTCTTGGCATATCTTAAGTCCCAAACCATAGTTCTTAGAGGAGAGGTGGTGGCCTTTAGTTATTGCATTTAAGGTTTCACTGCCGATTCCCATTCCTGAATCTTTAACTTGAACATGCACTTGAGCTGTGTTATGATTGTCTAGGTAGTAGCAGTTGATATCCACCGATCCTTTTTCGGTAAATTTAATAGAATTACTAATCAAGTTAACGAGAACTTGTCGAATTCGATCTTTATCACCTTTAAGCCAAGCAGTAGATTCGTCGAGTAAAGTAAAATTTAATTTTAGCCCTTTCGCGGTACAGGAGCTCTCAAAAAGTTTTCGTAAACTCCTTAATAACTCATTAAAGTTAAAGACACGAAGATTGAGTTCACTTTTATCCTCAAGTATTTTGGAAAAGTCCAAGATTTCGTTAATGATCATTAATAAACTTTTTGTCGATTGATAGATAGAATCACAGTAGTTTTTAGCATCTTCATCTAAGTCAAGCTCTCGCAAAAGTTCGGCATATCCGTGTATCGCATTCATAGGTGTTCTGATTTCATGACTCATATTGGCAAAGAACTGGGATTTGAATTCACTCATTTTTTGAAGTTCACCAATTTTACTTGTGAGTTCTTTAGTTCTTTGATGAACGAGTTGCTCCATTTCAGAGTTAATTGTTTCTAAGTTTTCTGATCGATTCTGTAAAGCTGAAATGAGTTGGTCAAAGAGTATTTTTAAATTATCAAATTCTTGAACGATAACCCCTTCATCTTTGGGTTCTGAGCCACTTAGTTGGCATTGGCTGAAATGTGTCTCTAAGGCATTTAAAGGTTTGACAAAGAGGTGATTTATAATGAGAAAACCTATGGTAGATATAATGATACTCACCACAAAAGCAATGAGTAAGTAGTGGGCTAAGGCACTATTTCGCGTTTTGATAAAAGGAGAATAGTCAAAATAAATATTAGCCCAGAAGCCCTTTCCTAGATCAATTCTTTGTTCAAAGGCGCGAGGGATATTGGGACCTAAATATCTCAATTCATGATTTTTATGGAATATTTGAAGCCCCTCACTATGAGCTAGTAATTCTTCCATGTTTTGATAAACTTCTGCCAAGGGAAGTTCCGCAATG
Source organism: Lentisphaera araneosa HTCC2155 (assembly GCF_000170755.1). Lineage (NCBI taxonomy): Bacteria > Pseudomonadati > Lentisphaerota > Lentisphaeria > Lentisphaerales > Lentisphaeraceae > Lentisphaera > Lentisphaera araneosa. The sequence goes on along the minus strand of NZ_ABCK01000036.1, from coordinate 40,036 downwards.
AGAGCCCCTTCTGTGAATTCATTGTGTTTTATAGCCACACTTAAGCGAATTCTAGGGTGGGGTTCCTGCTTAATAAGGTCAAGGTTTTGATCAAGAGTTTCGTTGAGAATGCTTTTGATAGCAGGACTCATGATGAAAGTTTTATTGGCGTTCGTACTACTTCGAATTAGGTTTCCTTCAAAATCTACAAGATAGAGTGGATAGTGTTCACCGAGTAACTTCCATGAATTCATTAGGCTTTGTGCTTCTTCGGCGTTTTGTTCGGGTTGAAGTACGGCTTGAGAAAAAATTCGTAATTGGGCAAAATCCTGTAAAATTTTTGTGTGTTGAGTGAGGTGAGATGATATTTCTTTTTGGAGCTGTTGGCTGCGGATATCTGCTTTGTTTTGAAAGCTTTTATGACCTAAATTGCTTAAGTTAATACTAATTATATATCCTGCTCCTACCATAAGGGTTATACCAATGAACACCATAAAACTAATACTTGTTTTATAAGCCGATAAATGCTTAATCATCAGTTTTTCTCCGATGATTGATTTGTCCTTTCTGATTAAAGTAGGCCATGCGATAATCCTGAACTCCCAAAGCTTCATGACTAAACGCTTGGTTTATTCGATAGGGAGAAAACGGTTTAGAATAAGTTTTTAGCAGGCCAATAACGGGTATTTTTAAATTTTCTAACTCATTTTTCACTGATTCTCTAAGCTCAATATGACGTTTGTCTAATTTGTTTTGAGAAGCTTCTAGTAAGAGGGAGGTTAAATCGTAAGCGTGAATGAATCCACTCGGGGCTTTTATATAATGATTATCAAAATCATTAGGGAATAATTTGGATGCTTTACTAATAATTTCATTGTCCGAAGTTTTTGATAAATCTAATGAACTTTGTATAAATAGGAAGGGGTGTTGCCTTGCTTTTGGAGTAAGTTTTTCATAGAATTTTCCACCTGTAACTCCCCAGTGTGAGATGATTGGAATGTTTAAATTTGATTTGCTTATAGCATTTACAATGGAGGCACTTTCATTTGAATTACCAACGAGAATAATGCTGTCTGCATTTGATTCTTTTAAGTTTAAAATGATTTTCTCAGTTGCGTAGTCTGATAAATTCCATTTAAACCAATCGCTTCCCGCACTACTTATTTGTGATTTAGTGATAGCTTGAGTTAAAGTGTTCCAGTTGTTTTTTCCCCAGGCCGTGTCTTCTAATAAGAGGTAAGGTTTTTTAGTTTTATGAATGTCAATGGCACTTTCAATTAGGAACTGTCCCACAGTAGAATCATCGAGTGAGAGTCGAAAGATATAATTATCTTTACTTTGTGTTCGAGTTATGGGAGCGGCGGCTGCCCAAGGATTCAGCAGTAAAAGTTTGTGTTCATTAATAAAGTCTTTGTTAGCAAGTACAGGGGGAGAATGCATGCCACAAAATACCGCAAGAGTGTTTGGGTCGTCGGCAGCAATTTTTAAATTTTTAAGGCTGCGGCGGTTATTGCCCCTATGATCGAGTCGTTTAACTTCTATTTTGGTCTTATGTAATTTTTCTTTGTTGATATGAAGTGAGGACAAGATCCCAACTTCGATAGAGCGACTAGACTCATAGTAATTGGAAAAGTCTGCATCAACGTAAATTGTGAGTTTTTCAGCATCTAGTGAAAAGCTCCAAAAAAACAATAAAATAATTCCAATAAGCCGCATTTCTTCTCCAAAGTCATTCTATCTAGACTATTACAGAAAAAAACTAAAAGCAAATTTCTTCAAAAGCTATTTTTTGGTTAGTTTTTTATAAAAGATTTTTTAGAGCTTTTTAGTTTATTTTTTCTTAGGGTTATCTTTTTTATGAGCTCGTTTCTTACTTATAACAGCATCAAGGGATACCCTTCCAGGGCCGAGAATAATTAAAACGACATAAGTCATTAGATAAATGAAAGCGAGTTCGGCGCTGGGTTTTCCAGGGGAATCAAAAAGTTGTCGCTGAAAAATAAATAGATTGACATAGACGCCTACAGACATGGTGATTATTAATTGGGACAAGGCAAAGCGACTTACTAAACCTAAAATTAATAAAATGGCACAAAAAAATTCCGCGAATACCGCAAGACCTAAACAAATGCTCGAACTGAGCCCGAATAAAGCAGGGAATTTTTCACTTACAGTGGAGAAGTTTTGTAATTTAGGCCATCCATGTGCAATAAGCATAGATCCACCAAAAGCGATTCTAGCTAAAAGCAATGCCATGTCCGTACTTAACTTTGGAGTGTTTTCTTGGCTCATGATTTATCCTTATCGAAATTGAAAATTAATTTTTCTTCATTAATCTTGCCCTGTATATCAAAAAAAACACCCTCGTTTTTGAGTAAGTTGAGTTTTTTAGTGATCTGTTCACCGCTGCCTTGTCCAAAAAAACCACCGATACTAAAATCACTCTTGATTATTCTATGGCAAGGGACATCTGGAGCCCAAGGGTTGGCTTTTAGAGCTTGGCCAATGGCCTGGGAAGAGCGGCAGTTAATGGATTTTGCGAGATTCGCATAAGTACTGACCCGACCACGAGGGATTTCTAGAAGCTGTTTGAGAACTGATAGGCGAAAGGCACTAATTTTTCCTTGTAATTGAGCCTGAGACATTTCATCAATTAATTGTTGTTTGTTTTTGGCCATTATTTACCTAGAGCTTTGCCATCAATTCGTCTTGGATCCGCAAAGCCGTGCTTGCCGTCATAACGCATCATAATAGTTTCTGCGCAACCAAAGGGAAAAACTTCTTCAGTATTGTGCCCTTTTTTCTTCAGGCTTTCAACGATTTCTTCATTGAGCCCAGACTCAAATTCGAGCTTGTCGGGCAACCATTGATGGTGGATTCGGGGGCGTAAAGTTGCTTCTCGTAAATCCATGTTAAAGTCAATGACATTGAGCAGGATTTGTAGAACTGTACTAATGATTCGACTTCCTCCAGGACTTCCAGTGCATAAGTAGGGTTGATCTTTTTTGAATACGATTGTGGGAGTCATCGAGCTCAATGGGCGTTTATTACTCTTAACAAAGTTGGCTTCGCCTCCGAGTAAACCATAAGAATTAGGGACGCCTTCGAGAATGGCAAAATCATCCATTTCATTATTTAAGAAAAAGCCGAGGCCAGGAATCATAATCCCACTACCAAAACTGTAATTGATTGTGTAAGTAAAACTTAAAACGTTGCCTTGACGATCAGAGACAGAGAAATGAGTGGTGTCGTTACTTTCGCGAAAATGTACCTTGCCGTGAGAAATTTCTTTGGCGGGACGGGCGCGATTCATTTTAATAGATCTTTTTAATTTCTTGGCATACTTTTTTGAAATGATTTCTTGCTGAGGAATATAATTAAAATCAGGATCGCCGGGATAGTGGCTGCGATCGGCATAAGCCAACTTCATCGTTTCAGTAAGTAAATGATAATATTGATCTTTTGGCATTTCTTTGAGGTCGTAATTTTCCAAAATATTCAGCATCTGAATGAGGTGCATACCACCTGAGCTCGGAGCGGGCATGGACGCAATTGTTAAACCTCGATATTTACCAATGAGGGGCTCACGCTCGACGACTTTATAGCTTTTAAGATCAAGTTGAGTGATGAGGCCACCATTTTCTTTATGCCATTTAACAAATTCTTTTCCTAGGTGACTCGTGTAGAAATAATTGGGCCCGTATTTCTTGAGGCGTTTTAAAGTTCCTGCTATATCTTCTTGAACAAGGATCTCACCTTGTTTAAGAGCTTCTCCCTCAGGAAAAAATATTCTTTTAGCTTCAGGGTTTTGCATTAAAAAATCTTTTTTGCTTTTAAAATCATAAGCAAGGCCAGCGGAGACTTCAAAGCCATCTTCGGCAAGATAAATGGCAGGTTCAATGACAGTTTTATGTTTGAGTAGGCCAAATTTCTTGTTGATGTAATCAAGTCCAGCTAAAGTTCCTGGGACAGCACAGGCCTTTGGAGAGAAGCGTAAAGCATTTTGGTCGACACTTCCATCAGCTTTCAAGAAATCGGATTTTTTAACTGAAGAGGGCGCACGCTCTCGAAAGTCGATAGCCACAGTTTTTTTGGTCTCGGCATCGTAATAAAGCGCAAAACCACCACCAGTAATATTTCCTGCTTTCGGTTGAGTAACGGCTAATGCGTAGGCAATTGCGACGCCAGCATCTGCGGCATTGCCCCCAGCTTCAATAATTTCTAAACCAATATCTGCAGCCTTGTCATCTTGGCAGACAATCATTACGTTTTTTGAACGGCTTACGGAAGTGTTTTTTAAGTCAATTTGTGGGATTCTTATAATCGGATCCGCAAAGAGAAATGAAGAAAATATAAGTGTAAAATGAAAGAAATATTTTGACATAGTTTACTCCTTAGTTAAACGCAACCATCCGCGTGAAATTTTACTGACTGGGTCTTCGGCGAGCATAGCGTAATAAAGATCTTTGTCATTTACCCAAAATGATTCGCGACTCCCTTGAACCTCAAGGATTAAGACAGAGCGACTTTCGACGTCGTAGGCAGTGACTAGAGAAAAGTGGCCAGAACGCATGCCTTCACCTGCGAGTGATTGACGTGAAAAGTTAACGATATACTGAGAGTTATCATTAAGGTTTTTAAGTTCTTGGCGGAAGAGGTCCAGGCCAGCTGTGTGGGCATAGAACTTTTGAGATGTGAATTGAGGCGTACGACGTTTTGCAGCTTCGTGCAATTCCCTCAAGGTCATACCCATTTTTGAAACGGTGGCAGGAGCAATGACTTCCTCCGCCACTTTATGGTCAAAAAAATTATCTTGATCAATTTTATTGTTTTGTGCAAGAGTATTTCCTGCAATCGTAAGAGAACAAACCCCACAGAAATTCTTTCTTTGTGGCTGCCAGAACTTTTTTGTTTTTGTGTAGAGCACTTGGTCAACGCGTGCCAATCTTTTTTGGCCTTCGCTCGAAGAAAGGCTGTGAACATCTTTAGGGACAGTGTGAATGTCGAAGCGAGAATCAGCCGTACAACTCCATAGGAGAAGTAATGACAGGAGTGGGATTAACTTGGACATAAGCTTGTTTCTCTTAATGAATTGATAATGATTTTAATAAATATGAAGCGACTTAGATGACTTACAATAATTGGAGCCTTGTCGAGCTCGTATGATGCGCCTATCTTGCGGGAAAATTATTAGAAAAATTGAGAGTTCGATATGAAAAAAGGCATCTACCGTCACTACAAAGGCAACTTCTATGAACTCATCGACGTAGCCAAGCATAGTGAAACAGAAGAAGAGCACGTGGTTTATCGTCCAATGTATGGAGAGATGGGCTTATGGATCCGCCCATTGAATATGTTTGATGAACTGATTGAGCTTGACGGAAAAACAATCAAACGCTTTGAGTTTTATTCAGACAAAAAAGAAAGCCCATAAGTGATCACTCATGGGCTTTAGCGAGGAGTCAGTCTTTCTTAGTGATGATCAATTAAATTGAGCATGTAGGACTTTCCGTCTACTTTGATTGAAATTTGACCGTGAATATGAGCTTTGATCAAGTCATTTTGAAGTTCAAAAGTCGCCGATTTACCTTCACTATCCGCTTTTGAGGCCGTGAACTTAAGCTGCTTGCGACCAGATTTAAGGGCGAGGTTTAAGCGGGGAGCTTTTTCAATGCTCTTGAGCGTCTTACCGTCAGGCTTAAAGAGCACGATTTTAAATTTCCCTTTCTTTTCCATGTGGGCGTACCAAAGTAGAGCCTTGTTACCAACTTTCAGGACTTCTCCGCCATGACCTGGATGGGGTTCATGGTCTGCATGCCCGTGATCGCCGTGTTGACCCTGGTCCTGGCCTTTAGGTGAATCTTCGGCAAAGCTTAAGTTTGCGAAGCTCGCAAAAGCAATTATTGAGATTAATATTTTTTTCATTTCTTGGTTCCTTATGTTTTTATTTAAAATTAAATTGGACTTGTTCAGAGGTCTTGGATTTTTCCGCCGCTTTTTTACCAAAGAGCCAAAAAGCCGCGGGACTTACAATGAATTCGAGTAGGGTACTTGAGATGAGCCCACCGATAATGACGGTGGCAACGGGGTAGAGGATTTCTTTGCCGGGTTGACCAGGGGCTAAAGCGAGCGGAATGAGGGCAATTCCACTCGTGAGAGCAGTCATTATCACTGGAACCATGCGTTCCTGTCCAGCCTTAATAATGAGCTCGGGAGTGAACTTTACGCCTTCGTCACGATGGAGATGGATGTAGTGATCCAAAAGAAGAATCGCGTTTCGAGCAGCAATACCACCGAGTGAAATGAGACCAACTAATGTCGCTACCGAGAGAGTTTGTTGACTAATGGCTAGATAGGAAACGGCACCAATGAAAGCCATGGGAATACTGATCATGACTTGTAAGCTTAGGTTGATAGATTTGAAATGCATATAAAGAATCAAAATCATGCATAAGATTGAGACAATACTGAGCCATAAAATGCGTTGAGTGGCTTTGCGTTGAGCCTCGAATTGCCCACTTATCTTGAGTGAGTAACCCTTTAGATTTTCCATTCTTGCACGAACAGAATCCAAAGCGGAATCAACTTCGGCAACCACTTCACCTAAAGATCGTCCCGCGACATTGTGTTGCACAATGATCCGACGACCCACATTTTCATGTTTGATATTATTGTAACTCATGGTTTGAGAGACCTCTGCGACATCCGATAAGCGAATGAGCTCACCATTCGCTTTTGGAATGTAGAGTTTGCGGATGTCGTCTAAAGATTCTCGATTTTCTTTTTTTAAGCTCAAAGTGATCGGGTAGGTGAACTGACCTTGGACAAAGCGCGATATACTTTCACCGCCGAGAGCGAGCTCGACTGTTTTGCCCACATCTTCAACAGATAAGCTATGTTGAGCAAGTTGATCGCGTTTTGGAATGATGGAGACATTAGGGATCAAGACTTGCGGTTCGATCATTAAGTCTTTGACACCATCAATAGGTTGAAGTGCGAGCTCGGTGTCTTTGGCAAGGGAGCGCAAAATGTTGAGATCAGGGCCAAAAATTTTAACGGCCACTTGAGCTTTGACTCCCGAGAGCATGGCGGAAAGCAGGTGAGCTAGCGGTTGGTCAATTGAATAAGCCACACCAGGGAACTCAGCATCGACTTCTTGACGAATCTCTGCGATCACTTCTTCTGGGGAACGGTCGATTTCGGGATCAAAACTTATAATGACCTCAGAAGTATTTACCCCTTCAGCATGTTCGTCACCCTCGGAACGTCCCGTTCGGCGCGTGACATTTTTGATGCCATCAACTTTAGTGAGTAAATTTTCTAGGCGCAAGCCATAGGCATTAGAAGTCTCGAGGCCCGTGTCAGGCGGGAGAACCAAGTTGATTTGAGCTACGCCTTCATTAAAGGGAGGCAGGAATTGCATTCCTCGCGTCAGCAAGAAACTAATGCTGATTCCTAAGGCAATGACAAGTAATATGAGCACTGCTTTGGCGTGTTTAATACTTATAGCAATCACTTTTGCCACAAAAGTCTTAAGGGTGCGAACCACGTAAGTATCTTTTTTGTCTCCTTTACTCAATGATTTTGGAAGCATGAAGTAACAGAGCACTGGAGTGACAGTCAATGAAACCAAGAGCGAGGCCAGGACAGATATGATATACGATGCTCCAATGGGCGTGAATAATTTGCCCTCCATGCCCGTTAAGAAAAAGAGCGGAAAATACACAACCATCACCAAGAGTGTGCCAATGACGATGGGCTTGCGGACTTCCGATGAGGCATTGAAAATAACCACGAGGGAGTTGAGCCGATCTTCTTCTTTTTTGAGAAAATTTTCTTTTAAACGCCTAAAGACATTTTCCACGTCCACAATGGCATCGTCAACTAGGGCACCAATAGCCACGGCAATTCCACCCAGAGTCATGGTGTTGATCGAGACGTCAAAAAGAGAAAAGACGAGGATGGTGAGTGCCATCGATAAAGGTATGGCGGTCAAAGTGATGAAGGTGATTCTCCAGTTCATTAAAAAGATGAAGAGGATAATTATGACCATGATGCCGCCGTCGCGAACGGCTTCCATGACATTGTCGATGGCGCGTTCAATAAAAATAGATTGCTTAAATAAATCACTATTGATCTCTAGGTCACTATCCAAACTAGCCGAGAGACTTTCTAGTCGCTTTTCAACTTCCTCAGTCAACTGGACGGTGTCGTAGCCAGGCTGTTTCATGATGACCATTAAGATACCTGGAGAGCCATTGATTCCCGCTTCGCCGATTTTAATGGGAGATGGGCCGAACTGAATAGAAGCCACATCTTTCAAAAGGATGGGGCGTAAGTCATCTGCTTTAACAACAACGTTCTCGAGGTCTTGCTTATTCTTAATGAAGCCGCGCACTGTGATGGCGGGAGCTTTAGTGCCTAAGTTGATAAAGGCGCCACTGCTATTGGCATTATTTTTGTTGATCGCTTCTTCAATTTCTTGAATGCCGACACCAAAGCTACGGAGTTTTTCCGCATCAATAATGGCTTGCAATTGTTTAGCTGAGCCACCGCCGATGATAACTTTTGAAACTCCAGGGATTGAAAGCAACTCATATTTGATTTGGTACTCTGCTAAAGCTCGAATATCGGAAGGCGAATGTTTCCCCGTCTTACTATTGATGCCAATGATTTGAATCTGCCCCATGATCGATGAGATAGGAGCCATGACGGGTTCGATTCCCTCCGGTAGGCGCGATTTAGCGAGAGGGAGCTTTTCCATGACAATTTGTCGATTGCGATAAATATCGGTGCCCCAAGCAAATTGGACTTTAATGACAGAGAGCCCCAAGCCCGAACTCGACATGACGTTCTCAACCCCAGTGGCTCCGTTTAAGATTTGCTCCAGAGGCAAAGTGACAAGCTGTTCCACATCTTCGGGAACCATGGCATGGGCTTCCGTCATGATCACAACCGTGGGACGGTTGAGGTCGGGAAGAACATCAATGGGCATGTCATCGGCAATGAAATAAGCCGCCACGGTCATGAGCAAGGCGGAGCCAATGACAAAGAGCCTATTTTTTAAGGCGAATGAAATAATATGATTCAACATGATGCGCCCTTAATGGTTGTGCCCAGCATGTGGATCGACGGCTTGGGGAGTCCCTGCAATTAAGGCGAGCTCCAAGGCAAAAGCGCCTGCGATAACCATAGACTCTTCTGGGAGCAGTTCAGAACCCTCGCCAATCACGGCAACATCATTATTTTGGTAAAGAATAATGACTTTACGGCGAATGAATTCATCGTTTTCTCTTACGAAAACAACTTTATCGGAACCGTGGTCAATGACGGCTTTGGCGGGGAGCACAATGACGTCTTCTAGAACTTTAACGGGAACTTTTAATTTATACTTCATGCCTTTGCGTAGATTCCAGTTGCGGTACTTGGTTCCATCGACTGAATGCTGACTCAGGACAGTGTTGGGGCTTGGGAGTAAGACTAAAGCGGAGCCCTGTTCTTGGCCGATGATTTTTGAGATTTTTAAGTCATTTAAGTCGACAGAGCTACCTTTGATGAGGGGAGTGGCCTCAATCGAATACTGATTTTGAACGGCTTTATTAATAAGTTTGAATTCAGAACCACTTGGTTTTGCGGTCATCATCATTTTGCTCGGATCAGTTAAGGTGAAAAGGGTGTCGCCTCGAGCGACAACTTGCCCAGGTTTGATATTGATCTTCTTTAAATCCCAAGAGTTTTTATTGATAGGCGCTTTGATTTTAATGATGCTTTCAAGAGCACCTAATTGATAGAGTTGATCAATATCAGTTAAGCTATGACCCTGCTGAAGGAGACTCGAGATTTCCAAGAAAGATTTGATAGCGGTCTTATTTTGTGTGAAAAATTCGACTAAGTTTTTGTCGATGAGTTCCTCGGCGGATAATTCACCAATCGTAGCAATCACCCAACGGTTTTTTTGCTGTTCTTTTGTCATTAAGGTAAATAGTGAAGTTGAGTTTTTTGTCCAGATATAGTTTTGCTTGAGAGCGTTTAACCAGAGTTTTGGGCTTTTGACTAATTCTTTTCCTGCTTCGACATTTTTGATTTCTGAGGGACTTAAACCGTGAAGCCTGAGCTTGGAGCGGTTGTTTTCTAGATCTTGAGTGGCCTTAGAAATCTCGTAACGTAAGCTGATGAGATCCTTTTGAGGAACAATGGATAAGCCGTCGCTATCTTCCTTAAATTTCTCAAGTCTCGTCAGTTCGCTATTTAGGACTTTGAGGTTGCGTACAGAAGAGCGCAGGGCTGCAATAGAGCTATGGTATTCTTCAGATGCAGGACGAAGGATGTCTTCCACTAATTTTAATTGTGGGCGAGGGATCGGGTCTCGAATAATTTCGGCTAAGATCGTTCCAGAAGCAATCATTTGCCCAGGTTCTAATTGAAAGCTCTTGAGCCTCCCTGAAAGTGGGGCATAGAGTGGGCGCTCATTGAGTGGGTGATTGTCTATGTAAGCGGGGACAGGGCTGAAGATTGTGTAATTACTTGAGTCAATTTCTGCAAATTTAACACCCATATTTGTGAGGGCTTGTTCAGAGATTTTGGCCGATTCTTTACTGGCGCCATGGTCACTGTGAGCATCACAATCAGCTTCTACACCGTGGTCATGACCGGCGTGATCGTCATATGAACTATGGTCGTCTTCGCACGCATCACCTTTTGCATGATCGTGCCCTTCGTGAGCGACGGCTTCATTTTCATGAGAGTGAGCGGGAATTTGATCACAGGAAAAGAATAAGCCCGTGATGCTTAAAAGTATTAATAGAGATTTCATTTTTTGAGCTCCATTTTCTGTAATTTGAGATTCTTAATATTGGGTGCTAATTCTTGATCCAAAGGGACGCCGCAGAGCTTTTCGACTTTGATGGTGCTTTGCCAAGCTTCGATCTCTAATTGCACTTGTTGGAATTGCAGTTCTTGATGATCTTTAATCATATCCATATAACGTAGAGCATCGATGGTTCCCAGTTCGAGTGCTTTTTTCGCGTCGTTTAAATTCGCTTTGGAAAGTGGCATGAGCGCTTCATTGATCACTTTGAGTTTTCTTTTGGCGAAAGCTTGTTGCTGATAGAGCTTTTTGAGTTCAGCCAATTTATCATTGAGTAAGTCTTTGTAGACAAGTAGAGCTTCTTTACGCTCACTCTCGCTAATGGCAATGCTTTGTTGATTACTATCAAAGATAGGAAGATCAATGGATAGAGGAACAGAATAAGTGCGCTTTCTTTCGCCCACTTCCTGTTCGGCATCAAAGCCAACGCTTAAGTCAGGATATTGCTTGGCTAGTTCAAGGCGCAACTTTGCATCGGCGATATGAAAACCCATCTCGGCTCGCGCTAGCTCGGGATTATTGAGGATGAAGCTAGTTTTGAGTAGATTGAGTTCGACTTGTTCGTGGGGCAGGTCAATTTTTTTGAGTTTGACTTTGTTAAGTTGATCTTCATCGATGACGAGCAATGAAGAAAGCTCTGCCAATGATTGTTTGGATTGACTAAATTGATCAAATTGAGCGAGTGTGAGCTCTCCTTGTTGGAGCTGAACTTCAGTCAAGCTAAGTTTACTAGTGGAACCTAGGTCAAATAATTTCTTTGTGGCTTGCGCAGTTGTTTTGAGTGTCGATTCAATTTTCTTTTGCAAGCGGATCGCTTTCTGAGATAAACTGAATGAAATGTAAGCTTCACGTAAGTTGAAATAAAGCTCCCTATGACTTAAGACTTGCTCATTATAAGCCGCTAAGGCAGCTAATTCATTGAGCTCGTCGTTACGGCGGAGCCGCGGGCCGAGGGGGATGTTGAAGGCGATGCCCACAAAACCTTGTGTGGAGCTCGCGCTTGTGTCCTCTAAGCGTGAGCCTTTTGCAGGACCCGCAGTAAGACTCGGGTTTGGCCAAGGAGTTTTAATGTCAGCGACTTTCTGTAAGCCCTGATATTTTTGACGAATTTGCTGAAGCCGCAAATTATTTTCGTCCATGGTTTTTGCGGCTTGCGCAAAAGTAAATTCATCTAAGTCGAGTTCTTGTGAACGTTGAGTTTCGATTTCATTTAATATTTCTTCAGGTTTGAGTTCGACGGGCTCGTAAGTTTGACAGGAAATAAAACTTGCAAAAGCTGCGCCAACTAAAAGGTTTTTCTTCATAATTTAATACCAATTAATCTTAGACATCGCTAGTGTTATTTGCCGATTCAGCGGCAAATACGAAATGCTGTTAAGCAAAATGCTTAAAGATTTATGGTATTAAATAAGGACTTCTGTAGTGGAGAGAACTTCGAGATGAGGAGGGGGTATACAGGGTTTTGTCAGTGGCCAGAAGCTATGGAAATCTTGTGGCTCTAATTCTGACAAGCTTGGGCTGAAATTGAATAAGCTGATTGATTTGTAGGAAATGAAATCGACGGAACTTTTTCGCTGATCGGATTCGAAGGACTCGATCTCCATGTCAGAACAATCATCGTTGCTTTTGAGTTCTACAAAATCGCAAGCACTGTCTTCACAGGCATTGTGCTGCTCATGTTCACTGCGTTCTTCTTCACAGTCACATGAGCCATTAAAGCCAAGTTCGAGTTTGATTGTACCTGAATCGGAAACACAAATAATCGCATTTGCGGGCATCGCACCGACAAATGAAATGAGCAAGCTACAGAGGAGTAGGATGGCTTTGTGTTTAAAATTCATAGTTATCTCAATCTTGATTTAGCTTATATATAGTTCAATTTTTCTAGAGAATCAACTTTTACCCATGTAAAAGTTGATTGCATCGAGAAATTATCCTTTGATGGGATAGAGGATAACTTGTTCGTGAACGTATTCAGAAGCTTGGATTTCTGCAACAGCTTCTTTCATTGCTTTGACGGAAACTTCGTGAGTTTGAATCACAACTGGTTTAACGCCATCGGCACTAGCTTCAGCTTTTTGAAGGACAGAATCCATAGAAATGCCATGTTCACCTAAGATGAGTGCCACTTTGCCGAATACGGCAGGGCAGTCCTCAAGCATGAGTCTCAGGTAGAAAGGTGAACTTTGCTCTTCTTGAGGGATGAATTCAGCTTTGTCGCAGAAGATCATTTTTTGTTGCTGGCCGAGTGTGCCATTGCAGAATTGGCTTCCCGCTTCAATGAGGTCAGCAAATACAGAGCTCGCAGTGGGTTTTTGACCTGCACCTTGACCGTAAAGCATACCTGGACCGAGTAAGTCACCTTCGAGTTCCACGGCATTGAAAGCACCTTTTACATTGCCAAGCATGCTGTCTTCACGAACGAGTGTACATTCAGTAGAGAGAGCAACAGCACCTTTTGCGTTGAGTGTGTAGGAACCGAGCAGCTTAATGCTGTAGCCCGATTCTTTAGCATATTGGATATCGCTGAGGCTGATGCCACGAATACCTTTGATCTCGATAGCATCTGTTCCGAACCATGTACCGTATGCTAGACTTGCGAGGATCGCAGTTTTTTGCGCTGTGTCATCGCCATCGATGTCAAGAGAGGGGTCAGCTTCGGCATAGCCGAGGTCAGTAGCACCTTGGAGTGCATCTTCAAAGGACTGATCATTTTCTTGCATCTGAGTGAGGATATAGTTACATGTTCCGTTGAGGATACCAGAGATTGAAGTGACGTGATTGCCCGCAAGACTTTCTTTGAGCGCCTTGATAATCGGGATGCCACCCGCAACTGCGGCTTCAAAGAAGATAGCTGTTTTGTTGTCTTCAGCTAATTTAAAGAGCTCTTCGCCATGAGCCGCAATGAGGGCTTTGTTGGCCGAGACAACTGATTTACCATTTTCGAGCGCTTTTTTAACGAGGTCATAAGCTAAAGTTGTGCCGCCGATTAACTCGAGAACAATATCAACTTCTGGGTTATTGACGATAGAAAAGGTGTCAGTCGTAAGGATTGAGCTATCAACTTCGCAAGCGCGTTTGGCATTGAGGTCACGCACTGCGATACCCGCAATACTGAGTGAGTAATTGTTTCTTTTTGCAAGAAGTTCTTTTGTGTCGGCAATTGCGTTAACAAGTCCGCTTGCAACTGTACCTAGACCTAAGAGGCCGATTTTAATTTCTTTCATCTATGCTTCCTCGAGGGTTTTAACGATGATTGATTTAATTGTCTCTGTGTGCGCATCTGCGACTTGATATTTCATGTCGTCTTCGCTAAGAGCATCTAAAATGGGGTGGTTGCCAATGACTTCGCCACAGGCGAGTTTGATTGACTCGGGGAATTTGCCTGAATGAGCCGTAGCTAAGCAGACAATTTGCTCATCTGGGGCTAAGAGATCAGCGACGTGAACACCTGTTGCTGTATGAGGATCTAAGACGTAATCATTCTCTTCGCTATAATTTTTGATAGTGGCTAAGGTTGTTTCGGTATCACAGCGTTTAGCCTCGATGAGCTCGCAACTGATATCGTAATGAAGTTCACCTTTAGCTTTAAATTCTTCCATGAGAGATCTGAGTTTTGTAGCGTCTTGGCCACAGCTATAAAAAAGGTAGCGTTCAAAATTACTGGCCAACTGAATATCCATCGATGGACTCACACTGTGGTGAACGGTGCCTTTTTTGTAGATGCCAGTATCGAAAGCACGACAGAGAACATCGTTCTCGTTTGTTGCAAGATAAAGTTTCTTAATGGGTAGGCCCATTTTTGCAGCGAGGTAGCCGGCAAAAATATCGCCAAAGTTACCCGTGGGGACTGAGAAACTAAGTTTTTGCTGATTGTTTTCAGTGGCACGGAAATAAGCGTAGAAATAGTAAACAGTTTGTGCGAGCAAACGTCCCCAGTTCACTGAGTTTACAGCACCTAAGTCGTATTGCTTCTTGAAATCGAGTTGGTTGAAGATGTCCTTCATCATCCCTTGGCAATCATCAAAGCTACCTTCAACGGCAATGTTGTGAATGTTTTTTTGATTCACAGTACACATTTGCATAGCTTGGATTTTACTTGTGCGATTATGGGGGTGCATGACAAAAACATGAACGCGCTCAGAATCTTTTAGGCCATAAATAGCAGCACTACCGGTGTCGCCAGAAGTGGCAGCGAGAATATTAAGTTTGAGGTCGCGTTGTTCGAGAATATAGTCAAAAAGTCGGCCGAGAAATTGTAGTGCTACATCTTTAAAAGCAAGTGTGGGGCCATGGAAAAGTTCGAGGATGAGGTTTTTGCCTGCAGGAGCTAATGGGGTGATTTCATCATCACGAAAAGTACTGTAAGCTTTTTCAATAATTTCCTTAAGATCATCCTGGGGGATATCATTGGCGAAAACAGACATGATTTCGAAAGCCAGTTCAGTATAGCTGAGGTCTCTCCAGCTATCGAGTTTATCGGAAAAGTCGGGAAGCTCAGAGGGTAGGAATAAACCGCCATCTGGAGCTTGGCCAGTGAGGATGGCGTCCATGAATGGGAGCTCATCAGTTTGACCACGTGTACTTCTGTACTTCATCTAAAAATCCTTCTTTGTACTTACACTCCAAAGGGGAGATAAGTTTGTAAATTGTAAGTCATTATTAACCAGCATCAATTATTGTGAAATTCACCAGCTAATTATGGTCCTAAAAATTAATCTACCTATTCTAAAGAAGTATTGTTTTTTTTCCAGTTCAAGTCCTAAACATTCAAGCAAGTTACTTGGGGTGTCTCAGCACTTTGGTGCTTGGCTACCTTACAACATTTTGCTTAAGTACAAAAGTTGGGCTTTGCTTTCGTACAAGTGGACTCATATATTCTTACTACATTGGTAAGGAGATGTTTATGATTCATAATCGTATAAAGGAAAAATGTGCAGATCAAGCAGTCTACTATTTAGTGACTAATCGAATTGCCGGCGGCAGAATGTTATTTAAGGATCGAGAAAAGTATAAACTTAAAGAACTATTGTTTGCGGGGCGCGCAAAGTTGAGTTATGAGGTGATTGATTATGTCTTTATGGGTAACCATTTTCATTTATTCATCAAGATCCCTCCAATGTCTCACATGGATGATGTGGAGTTGCTTGCCCGTTACAGGCTATATAAAAATAATGATGAAGTTAACTTTATTAATTCAAAACAGAAAGATGATTTTAAAGAGAAAATCCATGACATCTCATTTGTTATTGGGAACTTTGAGCAACGTTTTGTCCAATGGTTTAATCGAGTCCACAACTCGTGGGGACGTTTGTTCGGTCAAAGATTTGATTCTGAAATGGTGGAGGTTTCTCATCAATCGGATTCATTACTTCGAGTGATGGCTTATATCTCTTTAAATCCAGTTCGAGCAGGGATTGTCACTGACCCAAAGGATTTCTTTTTCTGTGGATATGCTGATCGTTTGGCAGGTGGAGGTGTTGGAAATTGTGATAATGACTTCTTTGATCTCTTTTGTCGTAACATTGTGGCAGTAGGTATCAAAGATAAACAAAAGCATTTTAGGGAGGTTTTTAGGGCTTATATGCTTGGTTTGCGTCGTTATAAGAATGCGGATTCAAAAACTGTCAGGGAATATCTGCGGACAGAATCTAATCTGTCCGCGGAGGCACTCCAGTGGGATGATCTCTTTATTCACAAATGTAGATTCTTTACTAAATGCCTAGTAATTGGCTCAGAAGCTTTCGTTCGAGAGAAGTTGGCCAAATTCTCCGACAAGATGAAATGGAAGAGGATTCATAAGCCTTACACTGAAGATGACTGGAACGATATTTATTCACTTAAACCTCGAAGGCGGGGAAACCCCGCGGGCTGAATAGGTGGGGATGCACAGTTATTGATCAATAACATCAGACTTAATTAGGACGAATTTTAAACCGTTTTGATTAAGTCGTTGTTATTTTAGCTAAATTTGTACTCAATCGGCTAAGAATTTGCTCAGATTCCTCACTCCATATGCAACTAAAACAGAAAATGACTTTTTACAGGTAATTTCAAAGTCCCTAAATTCAGAAAAAGAGTCCCGATTTGAGACTCTATTCAATCAGCTTTTTTTAAGGCCTGTCCTTGATTTTCTATTTTTTAAGGCCTGTCCTTGATTTTCTATCAGCTTTTTTTAAGGCCTGTCCTTGATTTTCTGTCCTTGATTTTCTATCAGCTTTTTTTAAGGCCTGTCCTTGATTTTCTTTCTTCAGCTTTTTTTAAGGCCTGTCCTTGATTTTCTATTAAGGCCTGTCCTTGATTTTCTAAAGGGTTGTAGTTATTAGTCAGAAATGAATGGTGTATGACATATTCTTTATTTTGAGTTAAGGCTTTTTTAAAGAGGGAGAATATGCATCTTTCGAAATTCAATTTTCATTAATGCGCCATCGTGAATTTGTAAGCCGATTACTCCCGACTGTGAAGCCTTGGGGTCATGATCAATAAAATCCATTATTTTGACTCCATTTAACCAGTATTCTAAGCGA
Organism: Lentisphaera araneosa HTCC2155; assembly: GCF_000170755.1. Lineage (NCBI taxonomy): Bacteria > Pseudomonadati > Lentisphaerota > Lentisphaeria > Lentisphaerales > Lentisphaeraceae > Lentisphaera > Lentisphaera araneosa. The sequence goes on along the minus strand of NZ_ABCK01000036.1, from coordinate 22,663 downwards.
TTAGATTTCGCACGAATAGTTGCGCGATTCCAGTCGTTCTTTTTGATCAATTGAGCTGTTATCTTATTATCTGGAAAAATACGTAAGGAAGGGCGGGCATACCAATCACCTAGGGATCCTAAGAACTTGTTATAAGAGAGGTCATACTCGTAGCCAGAGGCCACTTCAAAAGCTCCTTTTTTCTTGATGCGATCAAAAATGAAGGGTTTTACTCGATAATAAATGCCGCTATTGGGAGCGATACTTCCTGTGAGTTTGAATTCGCTAGTAAAAAGAAAATCACCAAATTTTTGTTTAGTGTACAGCCACTCGGGCTTTTGAGGTTTTTCTTTTCCTGTGTCACCGATGATAACATTATCAGAGATTGACCAAAGTGACGAAGTCACTTTCCATGCCTTCAGAGAATTATCTGCTATGAGGTTAATAGACTCTTTACTCTGTACTTTGGGTTCACTAGCTTCATTGACGTTTTTGTCAGCCGCTATGAGACCGCCGGCAAATAATGAAAAGCAAAATAATTTAGTCAGTATTAGTTTCATAATCTCTCTTTCATAAAGTTAGTATGACCTACTGAATTGTGTCCTATCAAGATGGATAATCTTTGAAAGAACTAGCGTATAAGCCTTAAGCTAAATGCTCATTAAAGCAAGATTAAATACTTACGCCTTTGATGAAGTTTTCGGGGATGACTTTTGAGTAATTCATGGCGATTTTGAGTTCAGCGCGCAGGGTTTTGTTACGTAGGATACGGCTGCGAACAGTGCTGAGAAATTTCTCAGCCATTGCTTCACGAGAGCACATGACGGCGGCTTCCACAAATGCAGTGGCCTGGATTGCAACGCGGTTGTAAGCATAACGCAATTGGTCTTTGCTAACGGAACGAATTCGCTTGAGAAGAACACTGTGGACTGAGCGCGTGAGGGTGATACGCATTTCTTCACTAATAGGGTGACGCTGGAGGGCTGGGAAGAGGTAGTCCATGTAGGTGTGGAGATCTTGGTTGTTTTCGATTTCCATTTCTTGTGACCAACGGACAAAAATCCCTTTCATGTCTTCAGAAATAACTTTAATTTGGGAATGATCTGGGATTTTTTTTAATTCAGCAATGAGAATAAGTGTGAAGGGGAGTAAAAAGTTGCCAGGGTGACGAGCAGACTTCCAACCAAGTGGATCGCAGTTAAGAAGACGTTTGTTGATGGCTTCATAATCACCAGTTAGTGCTTGCAACATGGCCATGAGTCGACCGTGTCCACCCAGTTTCTCGAGGAACTCAATTTCATCTTGAAGAGCGCTATCGTCAGGAGCTTGGTGGACAGTGTTGCACCAAGTGACAAGACGACGTTGGTCAGGTTCCATACGCCAAGCTTCGTGGCGATATTTAAGTGCAAGCAGTGTGTCACCATCGCGTTCTGCAATTTCCGCAAGCCAGTCGGCTAGGACGGCGCGTTTGTGAGGAGCTTTGACAACTTTGATGCCCTTCATACAGGTTTCTTCTGCTTTTAAAAGATCATTATCTTCTAGGTAGTGAGTGACGATGTCGAAGAAGAGTTCAGGGTGCTGCTGCCCTGTTCTTTCAGCTTCTTCTTCCATGCCTTCAACCCCTTGTAGAAGGAAGAGGGCTTCGCGAATGAGCCAGAGACGTAGCGATTCGAAATCAGGTTCGTTGACGGCGTGGTTTTTGAGGTACTTCAACCATTCGGGGAGGAAGGCTTCGAGTTCTTCATCGGAGAAGGGAAAGGCGTCATTAATAAGTGTGAGACCACAGCGACCTTCACCTAAGGCTAAGTTCTCCTGTAAAATGTCATAGATTTCAGCAGGGCGACCTTCGACTTCAGTGATTTCAAAAGCACTGCGTAAGTAGCGAGATTTAGCAGCAGTAATGTCTGTAATGACGATGTCTTGTGCAGAATAGAGTTGGTGTTCAACAGCAATGTCTTCAGCCACGTGTAAAGCAGAGAATAGGAAGGAATAGGAGCGGGCTGCTTTGGCATATTCTACGTTGAGGAAGGCGTCGTTTGTACGGGCGAAAAGGACGTCCATGTCATCGACCCAAGCGGGAAGTTCTTTGGGGTTTTCAATATCGAGGGAATGATCGTAGAAGCCCATTGAGATTTTTTTGTAGAAGGATTCAACATCGTCAATGAGTTGGAGGTCGTCATCAAAGTCGACTTCGCTCTCGTTAACTTCATCGATATCTTCAAAGGCAATTGCCTGGAAAAATTCCAAACGTTTATCAACGGGGAGTTCGCTAGCGAAGTCAATGATATTGCTTTTGAGTTTGTCTACGGGAATGGCGTTGATAACTGTTTTGATTTCAGTTAAAAAGGCATCGGCGGGATATTCTTGAGTTCCATTCGTCATTGTTGAGCTCCTATTCTCATACTCGATAATGCTTAGTTGTTATATCCGGATTCATTTAATAGACTTAGATAGTGAAAAGTGTAAAGTATTTCATGGGGTGGAAATGAGAAAAGCCGTAAAAAAAGTCTTTTTTTCTAGCCTAGGAGAAGCAGAATTGGTCAAAGCTCTTATTTTCTATGCAATAAACATAAGAAACAGTAAGGTTTGAAAATGAGTGTGAAACTAATTTCATGGAATGTCAATGGCATTCGAGCCGTTGAAAAAAAGGGCTTCGTAGATTTGATGCAAAGCTGGGATGCGGATGTGATTTGCCTCCAGGAAACTAAAGCTCACAAAGAGCAGTTAAGTGATGAGCTCATCAATATTGGCAATTATACTTCCTATTGGCATTCGGGTGAGAAAAAAGGCTATTCAAGTGTGGCAATTTATAGTCGAATTGAGCCGATTCGCGTCATCGAAGGTTTAGGAATCGAAGAATTTGATCGTGAAGGGCGCGTGATTATTGCGGAATATAGCGATTTCTATCTATTTGGCGTCTACTTCCCCAATGCTCAGGCTGAATTGAAACGGATTGATTATCGCTTAGAGTTTGGCGATGCATTGATTGAGCAACTCAAAGAAAAGTATAGCGATAAAGCCTGTGTTTTATGCGGGGATTTCAATGTCGCTCACAAAGCTATTGACTTGAAGAACCCGAAGGCTAATGAAAAGAACCCTGGTTACTCCATCCAAGAGCGCAATTGGATGGACAAGTTTTTGGCTGCAGGTCATGTGGATACTTTTCGAATGTTCAATCAAAATCCGGATGAGTATTCTTGGTGGTCCTACCGCGGTGGAGCAAGAAGCCGAAATGTGGGTTGGCGCATTGATTACTTCTGTGTGAGTGAAAGTGCTCGTGATCGAGTTCTTGATGCAGGCATCATGCAGGAAGTCTTAGGTTCGGATCACTGTCCAGTGAGCATCGAGCTAGAGAGCTCTCAGGGCTGAGCTTTTATCGACATGTCGACGTAATAATAAGCCATAATTAAAATGCTTAGAACTAGAGCCAAACTCAGACAGAGTTTGGCTTTAACTTTTGGGCTCAAACTCTCCGAAGAAATTCCTTCGCTTTTTAAACAGGCAGCACAAATTTTAGCAACTTTGCCTTGAGGATTTTTGCAGAGTCCGCAAATATCAGTGCCACAAGATAAGCAGGACTGAGTTTGAGTCGACTCGGGGTGTTTAGGGCAATTCATTTTAATCCATGTTTAGAAATTGTTTGAGGTAAGTTGGGTAGTCTGGGCCTTCACGCTCAATTTCTTTTTGTTTTTCAAGGGACAGGGTAGAAGCCTCTTGGAAAGCGGCTTGCAAGTTAGCATCGGCATCAAAGTTTTTGAACGATTGTTGATGTTGCTCAGAGAGTGCTTCGGTTAAACCTAAGAAGCTCTCATTTTCTAAGGCTTGAATAACGCGATTTGAAGGAAGTAACTCTGGCTTTGTGAGACGTTTTTCTATTTCTGCGATGGCTTGGCTGAAATCTTTAGTCTTGCGGCTTTTATCAAGGATATCGGCGACTTTCTTGAGGTCATAGAAAATCCTTGTGCAGGCTTTATGGAGATCGAATTCGTCATTTTGCGGGCAGCGCAAACGCAGGTCTTTTTTTCGTCCTTGGACAGTGACTCGCATGAGATTGTCGCGTGAGCATTCACGGGATTTATCAGTTTCGGGAGAGCTTTCTTTGCAGATGAGGTAATAGAGGAAAACTTCCATGAAATCAATTTGTGCTTTGCAAATGCCCAGCGGTTCAAAAGGGTTGATGTCCAGGGTGCGAACTTCGATATACTCGACTCCATCTTGTTTTAAAGCGACTAGGGGTCGACGGGGATTTTTTGGGTTTGGCTTGGGTCGAATCGTCGAGTAATACTCAAATTCAGCTTGGAGGAAATTGTCGGTCAATTGAGTTGGACCTTCATCATCAACTTTGGGTAACTTAGCCCATTGTTCATCAGTTTCGGTAACGGCTTTCTGTAAGCCCTCGGTGTATTCGTCCAGGGTGTTGACTGAGATGTTGAGGTTGCCTTGGCGTGAGGTCGTGTATCCTGCATCACTCATGCGAACGGAAACAGCTTCTGGCATGCAGTAGGTCTCGGGCCCGATTTTTTCTTTTAATTCTGAGTCCACAAGTTCACTGAAGCTCTCGTGAAAGGCTGGAGAAGCACCAAAGAGGTAGTTGACGAACCAGTTATAGGATCGGAAGTTTCTCAATAAAGAAAAGTAGTGCTGTGATCGGAAATCTTGATCATTTTCGCTTTCTTTAATCTTGGCGAGGTTTGTCCAAAAATCTTCACTAGGAGAGAAATTGAAATGAAGACCAGCAATTGTCTGCATTTTTTTTCCATAGCGGTAGGAAAGGCCACGGCGATAAACTTTACGGAATTCGCCAGCACCCGAAGGTCCATATTCAGCAATCGGAATGTCATCTACTAAGTCGCATGGCATGGATGAAGACCAAAGGTTTTCGCCTTCAGGTAAGTTTTTGTGAATAAAATAATGTAGATTACTAAGGAAATGGATGAGATCGTCGCTCTTATCAAAAATAGGTGTGACTAATTCGAGCAAGGCTTCAGAAAAATCGGTTGTAATTGAACTGTGGCAGAGGGCAGAGCCATAGGCTTCTGGGTGAGAACCTAGAGCCATACGCCCGCCCTTGACGAAACGAAGTGCCTCCCTCTCGAGTCCCTTGTTTGAGCTGTCTAAAGCAGCTGATTCTGAAAGCTTGTTCAAAAGCTTAAGCCAATCCATAAAAACTATCCTAGTAATCTCAAAGATAAAAGTTTCTAATAAATGTTGAAAAAGAACAAATACAAAAGCTTGTGAGTAAAAAAATACGCTACAATTATTTTAATTGAGCACTAAGATAAGGGCAATGAATTAAGGATAATAATTAATGCTAATCAAATTACGTTGCAGCAAGTGCATGAGGAAGGTCTCTGCCGAAGATGATTTACTAGGGAAAAAAGTACTTTGCCCTGCATGTAATTCGGTTATTCCTTTGCCCTCGCCACAATTTGGTTTTGGTAAACAGATTAAAGGCTATGCCATTGAGCAATGGCTTGGTGCGGGTAACTGCGGCGAAGTTTATTTAGCAAAGCAGATCGCGATGAATCGTCATGTGGCGCTAAAAGTGATGAAAGCTTCGGAAGATTTGATTGAAGAAGATAAGAAGCGCTTTTTGCAAGAAGCGCAAATTTTGGCGCAGCTTAATCACCCTAATATTGTCCCTGTTTATGATGCGGGAAGTGCAGAAGATTGTCATTATATGGCGATGGGTTATGTGAATGGTCAGACTCTAGAAGAAGTCATTAAAGAAACTCAATCACTTAAAGAAGTTGACGCACTTAAGTTGACCTTGAAATTGGTTCAAGGTTTGCGCTACGCTTGGGATGAGTTTGGGATTTTGCACCGCGATATTAAACCGGCGAATATCATGATTAATCAAAATCACGATATCAAGATTATGGATATGGGTATTGCTAAAAACACTCATCAGGATGCTAATATAACTCAAACAAGTCATTTGGTTGGCACACCTTATTTTATGAGTACAGAGCAGGCTCAAGCCCATCAAGACCTTGATTTTCGGACGGATTTATATTCCGTAGGTTGTACGCTGTATAATATGATTGTGGGGGATGTTCCTTTTAAAGGTGGTACCATTATGGAAATTATGGAACATAAGTTCGCCGATAAAGTAGTTCCCCCAAAAGAGCTGCGTCCCTATATCAGCAAGAGTACCGATAAATTAATTTTGGAAATGATTGCATCCAATAAGGATAAACGCCCAAAGTCTTACGATGATTTAGAAGCTAAGCTCGAAAAATGTCTACGAGTCGCAGAAAAGCGCAAGCAAGTAAGTGATGACAATAAGCAAAGCAAGGTGATCAAGGCTGTAGTGATTCCGCTCGTCCTTATTATCGTCATTCTTGTTATTGTTTTAGCACTTTAATTTAAATTTTTACGATTACTTAAGAATGTTATGCGCCGTTCCTTCAGAACGGGAGGATGCCAGAATTATAGTCCTATGGTTGAAAACCATAGGCGGGATTATGCCTTGTGCCTTCGGCACACTTACTAGTGTTTTTTACATAATAGAGCTAAATTGATTATGGAATAAATTTTCATTTCTGTCGGACATGGCGCAAGAGCAACCAAATGCGTTTTCGTATATTATTGACGCGTATTTGCCAACGGTAGTTTTCTTTGTCGCACACAAGTGGGTAGCGAATTTTTAGGTCGTTGATGCGATCGTAGATACTTTCGACCAAGTCTTCTGTGTCTTTCCCAGTCCAAGAGGCTAGAGCAGTGTTTTTTAGTGAAGGGTAGTTGGGGATTTTTGAGTCTTTTAAACTATTAAAGTTGTAGCCTTCTTTTGAGAGACGTAAAAATTCTTTACAAGTGATTTTATCGATGACCTCACCAATGGGAATTTTGTCATTCACAATGAGGTCTAAGTAAGTTAGATTATTTTTGAGTTCGCTCAAAAGTGCTCGCGAATCACCTTTGCTGCGTTTAAGCCACTTGCTGATTTCGCTAATGGCGGAACCCGCAGAGGCGAGAGATTTGAGGGCAGTTGGGATATTAAAACTCATGAATCATCCTCGGTGTTAAAATCAAAATGGAGTTGTGCATTGGGTCGAAAATCAAAGATTTTGAGGTCTCTTTTTCGAGCTTCCTCAAACATAGAGTCAGTTCCCTTGCCACCGGGGAAAACAGCAAGAGCATCGGCATAATCAGCCATTTGACGATTGCGCAGTGGGCCAGCCATTTTACCATAACTTTGCCAATCAGCTTCAAAAACTTTCACGGGGATTCCTTGCTGCTCAGCCCATTGCTTCGCGTCTGCGTCAACGCCGGTGGCTCCACCACAAATGACAGTTTTAATTCCTGTGATTTGCAGCAGTTGTTCGTAGTCACTTGGAGTGAGATGGTAATGACGACCGCCTGCGATAATTAATTTCATAACTTACTTCCTCGTATCTTTTACCATTAAACCTTAGCCTTTCAGAGTCAAGATTTTCCTTGCTTAAAAGAGCAGTTTAAGTTGGGATTGGAATGAGTGACGTTTTTTGCTAAAGGGGTCAGTGAAGGCGATAGATTGAGCGAGTAGTTGCATGGGCTTTTCATAGTTATCAGGTGGTTTCTCGACGAAGCTGGGGTAGAGGGGGTCATGCAAGATCGGGTAGCCGATTGAGGCGAGATGTACGCGGAGTTGATGTTTTTTTCCCGAAATAGGCTTGAGTTCGAATTTAACTAAGTTGTCCTTAGCTTCGATCACATTGATGTATGATTCGCTGTTGGCTTTGCCTTCTTTGATTGCACTTAGGAACCAAGGCTCACCAGCTTCGATACGGTTTTTAAGGTGCCAGTAGCCTTGGTCTGGAGCAGGTCCCGCAGAGATGGCATGGTAAGTTTTTTCGACTAGGCGATTTTCAAAAAGCAGTTGGTAATCTTTACGGATGCTTACTTTTTTACTAAAGAATACGAGGCCTGCCGTCAGTCGGTCAATGCGATGAAGAGGGGAGATGTCGGGATTATTTTGCGATTCTCGCAAGCGGTAGACCAAGGTTTCTTTTACATAGGGACCAGCGGGATGGATGGGGAGGAAGTGTGGCTTGTCGACGAGTAGTAGGTTTTCGTCTTCGTAAAGAATTTGTTCCTGAAAGGGGATGACTTTTTCATTTTCGACTTCTCGATAATAGATAAGGTGCTGATCACCACAATAAGGCGCCTTAGCATTTAGAGTTTCTTCTTGAGTTGTGGTGATCTTGCCTTCCGTAAAGCGTTTCGCCCACGTATCACGAGAGATTTGAGGAAAGGTTTCACAGAAGAAGTCGAGGTAGTTTTGGTGATGACTCTCTTTGGGGAGCCAGACTTTTGAGGGGATTAATTTACTCAAGGTCTAATACCTTCCCGTCTTTGAAAACTAGAAGTTGGCCCTTTTCGAACTGGGTCCATTCTTCGTTATCGGTAAGTGGTTCGGTTGCGATAATCGCAACTCGATCTTTTTTTGTCGTCACAGCAGAGAAATTAATGCTCAAATCTTTATCGCTCAGGTGCGCCTCGCTAAAGGGTGCTTGTCGAATAATATAGCACAAATGAGTGGTGCAATGAGCAAAAATGTATTTGCCGTTGGAAAGCACGAGATTGAAGGTGCCGAACTTAGCAGCTTCTTCACAAAATGATTTTAGGCAATCGTAAATACTCTTGAGTTCTGGCTCGTGAGTCGGGCTGAGTTCTCGGAAGCGATTAAGCAGATCACAGAAAGCCATTTCGGAGTCTGAATCACCAATGGGTTGAGTGGGGACTCCTCCAGAAAATTTATAACCCCACAAGTCGCCATTATGAGCATAAACCCATTGTTGCCCCCAAAGTTCTCGCAGGTAAGGTTGGGTGTTTTTTAATTCGACAGCGCCTATGTTGGCTTGGCGAATATGGGCGATAACATTGAGGGATTTGATGGGGTAGTTTTTGACGAGCTGTGCAATTGGTGATTCAATAGCTGGTAAGGTATCGTGAAAGCTTCTACAGGCACTTTCTTCAAAAAACGAGATGCCCCAGCCATCACTATGCTCGTCAGTAAGTCCGCCGCGTTGGGCAAAGCCGTCGAAGGAAAAGCAGATGTCTGTTGGAGTGTTGCAATTCATTGCAAGTAATTGGCACATATTATTCACCTAGATAATTATTTTATAAGCTAGTTTTTGGTGAGAGAATATTCAATCTGTTTGGATATTTCTTTTATAAGTGGAATATGTGAGCATAATATAATTTATGGAGTCATAATCATGAGTCGTTTTCAAAAACGTGGATCGCGCTTTGGTACGGATGACAATGAGAGTCGTGCGAACCGCCATGCACAGGGTGGACGCCCACTTTTAAAACAAGAAGATGAATTAGAGAGTTTCTTAGAAAGTAAAAAGACTCCTTTTGTCTTAATTTTAGATGGAGTCCAAGATCCGCACAATCTTGGCGCGTGTATACGTACCGCTAATGGGGCGGGCGTCGATGCCGTGATTATCCCCAAAGATAATGCGGCACCCATTACTGATACAGTTATGTCTGTTAGTTGTGGGGGAGCCTCCAATACAGCTATCTTTCGCGTTGTGAACATTGCTCGGACAATGGAAAAGCTGAAAAAGATTGGTGTGTGGATTGCCGGGACATCAGATAAAGCAGATCAAGATTTATACAATTCTGACTTGAAAGGCCCAGTTGCCTTGGTGATGGGATCAGAAGGGAAGGGTATGAGAAGGCTCACGGAAGAGAAATGCGATTTTTTACTGACTATCCCTATGGGAGGTACAGTGCCCTGCTTAAATGTATCTGTTGCTACAGGTGTATGTTTATACGAAATTGTTCGCCAAAGAGCCGAAAGCTGAAATAAGGCTACTAAAGACTCCTTTATGATTCAAACAGGGCTTTTAAAATTAATTTACAGTTAAGAAATTGAAAAAAAGTTTTGCTTTCTTTGTTTGAGACCTTTTTCCTCCCCATAAATGATTTATCCTTAAGGTAGGCACTGATTTTGTCAAAGAGGAAAAAGTGCAGTGAGAGTTGTAAACGTTGTGTCGATTTATTAGGAGGTTCTATGGGGCTCTATCAAGAAAGTATTAAAAGTTACATGCAAAGCATTGCGACTTTGCCTTTGGTCTCAGTTGAAGATGAGATTGAATTAGCCAAATTAATTGAAGCTGGTTCTGAGGATGCCCGTGAAAAACTGATTATTGCCAATCTAAAATTAGTTGTGAAGATTGCGCACGATTATAAATCACTTGGTGTTCCCTTGGCCGATTTAATTTCAGAAGGTAACATTGGTTTAATGAAAGCTGTGGAAAAATTTAGACCTGGTCATGGTGCTAAGTTTTCTTCCTATGGTGCTTGGTGGATTAAGCAAGCGATTCGTCGTGCCGTTGCTGAGCAGGGTCGCGTCATTCGCATACCCGTACAGTCAGCCGTTAAGATTCGTAAAATTCATCATGAAGCCATGTTGCTAGCTGAAAAATTGGGTCGAGTTCCTTCAATGGAAGAAGTTGCTGAAGCAACAGGTTTTTCAGTACGTTCTGTGCGAGGCATGTCTGTAGCATCAACTGCTCCTGCGGTATCACTGAATACAACTTTGAAGACTGGAGAAGAAGGTGTTTTAGAGGATGTGATTCCCGATACACTTCTTAAGCTGCCAGGCGATAATATGAATGAGACTGACGTGAAACAAGTTTTATTAGAGGTTATTGACTCGAAGTTAACTGAGCGCGAGCAAATGATTATTAAGATGCGTTACGGTTTAGATGGCCATCAGCAAAAGACTTTAGAAGAACTCAGTGATATGGTCGGAAGAACGCGTGAACGTGTTCGCCAAATCCAGTATCAAGCACTCAGAAAACTTTATGCGCATTTAGATTCAGATATTTTGGCTTCATTACAAAGTTAAGCTTTAGATCACTTAAAAAAAAGAGGCCCTAACTCGATGAGTTAAGGCCTTTTTTTTGTGATGAGATTTGAAACTAGCTTTCCGCCTTCTTCTTATCGGGAATAGACTTCATCATGAATAGTGGTATGATAATGATAGCGGCAGCTGCAAAGAAGGGAGCAAGGTAAGTGAACTTCCAATAAAGGATACCACCTAAGATGGGCCCTACAGTACGAGCAAAAGCACCAGCAGAACGATAGACTCCCAAAACTCGGCCTTGGTCACTAGCAGGTGCATACAGCGAAACGAGAGCTGTTAAGCACGGTATGACCATCGCTGAGCCTACAGCCATAAAGAAGAGACCGAGGTAGAGGACGAAAGCACTTTGCCAAAGTCCTGCAAGAGCTACTAAGGTGAGGCCAGGGATGAGTATGATAAGTCCCTTTTTGGTAACGACACCTTCGCCAACGCTAGCCGCTTTTCTACGAACATAGCCGCCTTGAACCATTGATAAAACGAAGCCAATGAAGACAAAGAGTAGTCCGTTTTTTCCTGGGCCATAGCCTAGGCGTTCATCAGTCAGAAAAGTCAGCATGTTTTCAGCAGCACCAAAGGCAACGAGGAAAATAAAGTTAGTAAAGATGACTGCGCTAACTCCAGGGTAGCTTTCAACCTTGAATAGTTTAATGGGGTTGATGGTACGGTGGATTTCGCCTTTGCCGCGTTTTTCTTCTGGGAGAGTCTCGGGGAATTTCTTATAAACAAAGAAAAAGTTAATCATGGAGAGTACAAAAGCAATGGCGGCTGGAGCAGAGAAGGGGTTGACACCATAGTCTTTCCAGTTAGATACTGTAGAGAGGTCGATAGCCCAAGCTGAAAGACCACCAATTGCAGGGCCTAAAATGAAGCCTAAGCCAAAAGCAATGCCGATAATGGCCATTCCTCTAGAGCGAGTTTTTTCTGAAGTTGTATCAGCAACTGCGGCGGTCGCAGTGGTGATATTACTACCCATTAAACCAGAAATGAGTCGAGAGATAAGGAGTAGGAAGAAGCTTCCAGAAAAGAACCATATTAAGTAAGAAAGGGCTATGCCAAATATAGAAAATAATAAAATTGGACGTCGACCAATACGGTCTGATATGGTTCCAAAAACTGGAGCCATAAGGAATTGTAGGAAGGAATAAATGAAGATTAGAGAGCCGCCAAATAGTGCCATTGTAGCATGTTCATTACCCGTTCCACCAAAAGTCGCTTCGATTTGGTGGATCATGTCCATTAGAGTACGGAAGAATGTACCTTCTCCTTCAACTTCGTTATAGTAAGCTAAGATTCCCGGGAAAAGGGGGAAAATGATTGAGAAACCAATGAGGTCCACAAAGAGTGTGAGGAACATGGTTTTGAGGACGGAGCGATCTTTCGGAGAGAGTTCGCCATCAGGATATTTATCGAGGCCTTTGTAGGGACAAGTCTCACATTGTGTAGAAGCATGGCAGCAGCCTTGCTCTTCAGCTTTTGGGAATTCACAGGGTGAATGCTCTAGGCGTGGGATTTTTTCAGGTTCTTGGAAAGCAATTTCTTCACCGAAGTTTTTAACCCATTGATCATCGTCGTTAAGGCAGGGGATGAGGCGGAAACTTTCACCGCCATGCTCAAGGAAAATTTCTTCGAGGCCAATACCAACTTCTTCCAAAGTTTCTAAATTGTCAACCACAAAAGCAGGGCAAGTAACGGCAACGTTTTTGATTCCTTTGTGAGCGAGTTCAATCAGGGTTTCTTCTGTGCCGGGGGTGAGCCAAGGTTCACGACCGAATTTTGATTGGAATGTAAGGAGGATGTTTTCCTTGTCAATGCCAGTAACTTGATCAGCAATGAGATGTCCAGTTTCAGTACATTGAGCAAAATAAGGATCTCCTCCTCGAACTCGGCGAATGGGGTAGCCATGAAAAGAAAATAGGAGCTTTTCGGGGGGATTGGTAGCAAGGTCTTCACTAATAAGCCTTGCTACATTATTTATATAAGATGGAGAGTTATGAAAATCTTCGACAAATTCAATGTTCTTACATTTACCATGTTCAGCAATACCTTTTTCAAGCATATCCTTGCAAGAAAGAGTGGTGGCTTCACAGTATTGAGGGAAGAGAGGTATGACACGGATTGTTTCACAACCCGCCGCCATAAGTTTACCATATTGATGAGGTACATTAGGTTTACTCAAAATATATGAGTATTCGATGAGAATGTTTTCGTCATCAATTTGTTCTTGGAGCTTAGCTGTGAAGGATTCCGTATTGCGAAACAATGGAAAAGTATCTCCTTCCCAAATTTTAGCATAAGCTTCCGCCGATTTTGGTGAACGAGAAGGTAGGATAAAGCAGTTAAGAATGATTTTCCACGCAAAGTTTTGTTGATCAACAACTCGTGGATCAGATAAAAACTCGCTTAAATAAGATTTGACATCAGGGACGGCTGGGCTGGCTGGTGAGCCGAGCTGAATAAGTAAAATACCTGTTTTTGACACAGTTGTAACTCCAAGAAGATTAGAAATTTGGCAAATATATCGCAGTTGCTTTTTAATAAAAGGCTGAGTGTAATTTAAGGGCAATCTTTCATGTTCTAATCATTAATTAAGACACGTGTTTAATTGATAAGAGCTTGCATCTATAAGGATTTTTTTGTATATTCAAAGCTCAATAGTTTTAGAGATGTTAAATGAAAGATAAACTTACCTTAGTCTACACGACGGACTTACATGGTTTTTTAGTGGCGGATAGTTACCTCACTGATCAAAAGTCGAGCCATGGACTTATTCAGACGGCTAGCCTCATTAAGCGTATTAGGCGGGAAGAGAAGGAAGTTATCTTTTTTGATAATGGCGATACTCTATCGGGCTCTTTGATTTCTTTGCGCTGTGGTGAGGACAAGCGTTATTCTAATCCAATGGTTAATGCCCTCAATGAACTGGATTGCGCTTTTTCTGTTGTGGGTAATCATGAATTTGATTTTGGTCGCAAGTATTTAGATAAAGCCGTTGAGCAGTCAAATTTTCCTTGGTTGGGAGCCAATTTAGTAAAAAACCGTGGTGGCAATCCAGCATTTGGTCCTGCCTGGCATATACAAACTACTGAGAGCGCCAAAAAGGTGGCATTCATTGGCTTGACAACTCCTGAAACAGCTGAATTAGCTCATGAAGATGCGATCAAGGGTTTAACTTTTTTAGATCCTCTGGAAGTTTTGGGTCCAATCCTTAAAGAAGTTAAAGATTTTGGTGTGGACTTAATTGTCGTTTCATCTCATGGTGGTTATGATTCTAAGACTCCATTTTGGAGTCAAGAAGTTCCTGAAAAGCTAGATTTACGCTCGCAAATTTGTGAAAAATACCCTGAAATCGATCTTTTTATTACCGGCCATACACATAGCTTATTAAGTGATCGCGAAATTAATGGTGTTCATACAATTCAAGCGGCTTGTTATGGTCATTATCTAGGTCGAATAGATATTGAATGGGCTGAAGGTGAGGTGGAAATTCAATCGGAGAATATCCCTGTTAAAGGCCAACGTTTGGAAAAGAATTTATTGGAATCTTCACGTCGAGTATTAGAAAGCACTGTTGAGTGGTTAGATGAACCGATTGGTGAATCTTTGGATGATTTTTCCTTCTCTTCAAGTCGAGAAGCCTTGATGTATCCAAGTCGTTTGATGAGTTTAGTCCACATGGTGATTCAAGATGCTACTGATTGCGATATTTCTGCAGCGGCCTTTTGGAAATTAGATGGCTGGAAGTCGGGGACTATTACTCGACGCACGATTTTAAATCTAGTTCCAGATAACTACTTACACGTTTTGTCTATGAATGGCAAGACTTTGAGAAAAGCTTTAGAGCAGAGTTTGAGCTTTTTTGAGTGTGATGAATCAGGTGATGTTGAGCCCGGGTCAAGAATTTACACTTATGATATATGGTCGGGAGTCTACTACCAAGCCGATTTGTCCTGTAAGCCCGGAAGGCGTATTAAAGAACTGACTTACTTAGGTGAGCCTGTGAGTGATGAGCAGAATTTGAAAGTTGCCTTTTATCACTTCCGTACCAATGGTGCTTTAGGGTATGAGATGTTGCAAGATGCTAAGTTGGTTTGGCAATCAAAGAAAACCATGCGCGACTATTTATTAGCCTTTATGAAAAAACATTATGAGTTGAGTGTGCCAGTTGAGTTTAACTGGAAACTCATGTCGGGCGAGGAAGTTCTTTAGCAGTGAAGCTGCTTATATACGATGGTGATTGCGGGCTGTGCCATTGGGCCGTTGGCTTCTTGATTAAACGCTTAAACAAAGAGCGTGCACAGATTCGCTTTATTTCTTCGACTTCTGAAGCTGGAGTTTATTTACTCACAAAATTTAATTTTGACCCTCAGAATTTAGATAGCTTAGTCATGTATGATGGTGAGCAAGTTCTTTTGCGTTCGAAAGCAGTGGTAAAAGCACTAAGTGATTGCCGCTATTTGTGGCCACTTGTAGGTGGTGTTGTAAGTGTATTTCCAGGCCGAGATTATTTTTATGATAAAGTTGCACAAAATCGTCATAAATTAATAAAGAAAGACGCCTGTGCTTTTGATCCAGATTTTGGTCGCTTTAGTTTGGGCACACTCGAAGAGATGAGAGAGTTTTACCCGGATATTTAGCCACCCATCTTAAACATTTCGACGATATCGTGTTGGCGAGGGTGTTTCAAGGCATCCATGCGTTCTTCAGAATAACGATTCGTACGCTTTTCCCATACATTTTTGATGAGCTTAGCTATTTCCGAGTCGTCCTGATCCTGTCTCATGGGACTTAGGAGGTCAGTGCCTCGGGCGCAAAAGAGGCAGGTGTAGAGTTTACCATCAGACGAAATTCGAGCCCTAGTACAATCTTTGCAGAAAGCTTGAGTCACAGAGGAGATGAAGCCAATTTCCCCCTGGCCATCTTCGAATTGGTAGGCTTTAGCCACTTCTCCATAAAATTTAGGTTCCAGTTCAGTGAGATGCCATTTTGCAGAGATGATTTTTTTGACTTCAGCTGAGGGAACAACTTTTTCAAGATTCCATTGATTGCAATTACCAACATCCATGAACTCAATAAAACGTAGCTTGAGTTGACGTTCCCGCGCAAATTCAGTTAAGGGGATGATTTGGCTTTCATTTAAACCTTTTTCGATCACGCAATTGAGCTTCGTGTTGCTGAAACCGCAATTCAATGCGGCATCAATGCCTTTAATCACTTGATCTACAGAGCTGCGCCCACCTGACATTTGTTTAAATAGGTCTGGATCGATAGCGTCAAGGCTAATTGTGAGTCGTTTAACGCCATTGTCCTTAAGCATTTGGGCTTTGTCGGCGAGCAAACTAGCGTTGGTGGTTATTGCTAGGTCTTCGAGCTCTGGGATTTTTGCGATGCCCGCAATGATTTGATCAAGGTCTTTTCTAAGGAGAGGCTCGCCGCCAGTGAGTCGTATGCGTCTTACACCGAGCTGGACGAATATTTCACTTAAGCGAATGGCTTCGTTCACAGAGAGCATTTCATTCTTTTTGAAAAAATCATAATCACGATCCGGTGGCATGCAGTAAAGGCAGCGGAAGTTGCAAGCATCAATGACTGAGAGTCGGAGGTCGCGCATGGGGCGAGTGAATTTATCGAAAATTTCCATAAATCACCAAGGATAAAAAATGGCGACATGGCCTTTTTTAAAGTCGCTTATCTCGGCTTCGAGTTCTATGAAACCGTGGGAGCCAGATAAAGAGCCAAAGTCACCGGAACCATTAGTTCTTTGTGGTCTTGCAAGAAGTTTCGGGCCATTTGATTCAACGCAGACGGGGAGGAAGCGCGTCATGTTCTTTTTGAAAGTAAAATCTTCTGCGAGTTCAGCTTTGAGTTGTGGAGGGCAAAGCGCGTTTTGGCTTCTGTTTAATTGAGGCAGTATGTAGCGCTGAAAATTGATAAGTGCTGATACGGGGTTGCCGGGTAAACCAAAGACACTTTTATTTGAACTCGTGCCAAACCAAAGGGGTTTGCCAGGTCTTTGTGTGACCTTGTGGAATATCTGTTCAACACTTAGTTCTTTAAGGACTTGAGGAACAAAATCAAATTTTCCCATGCTGACACCACCTGTTAGGATGAGCATGTCGTTACTTTCGAGTAAATCTCGGAGTTTGTCCCTTAGAGCATCTAGATCGTCTTTTAAGTGATATTCCTTGGCGTCATAACCAGCTGATTTTAAGGAAGCAACAATAGAAGTGGTGTTGGATCGTCTGATTTGCCAGGGTTTGATGTCGACACCAGCTGAGACCAATTCGTCTCCAGTTGCGATGACTGCAACTTTTGCGAGTTTCGCAACTTTGACTTGACCATAACCAGCGGCGGCGGCAACGGCGATCTCTGGAGCATTCAGTACTTGGCCAGTTCTAGCTAGCTTAAAACCTTGGGAGTGGTCGCTGCCTTGGATATGGACGTTTTGCCATTGTTGAAGTTCGAGTCCGTCTTCAAGAGTCGCTACGTTATTTGTGACAGAAATTCTTTCAACGGGGATTACGCAGTCACATCCGGAAGGGAGTACGGCACCTGTCATGGCTTCTAAGCAGGTGCTGGGGTCTTCGAGACTTAGAGGTGGGTGGCCCGCAGCTTGCGTGCCTTTGATTTCAAAAGATGTACGTGAGTTTTGCCATTGAGCATAATTGATCGCAATGCCATCCATAGCGACGCGATTAAAGGGCGGATTCTCTCTTTCGGCTAGGATGTCTTCGGCAAGAATGCGACCGTGAGCTTCAATAGTGGGGATCGACTCGCTGTAGTAGTTGGGGCTGTTTTGGCGAATGAGTTTTTCGGCCTCTTGAACGCTGATCATTATATATCCTAAATTATGGCTAAACTTTACTAGAATTTAGATGAAAGCGAATGGAAATCAATGTATTGTTGATGCTAGTTTAAATAGAAAGTGTAAAAGGGTGAAATATGTCAAAGAGTGTAGAACTTGCCTTCGATGAGGTGAGTATATTGGGCGAGGGGCCTTGCTGGTCAAAGATTGGTTTTGCTTGGGTCGATATCTTGGGGAAAAAGATTTGGCAAGAAGTGGACGGTGAACTGAAATCCTATGAAATGGAAATGATGCCCAGTTCATTGGCTTATGATGAGAGTGGTAATTTAGTTTTTACACTCAACGATGGTTTTTATCGCTTTGAGAACGGTGTGCTGAAAAACATAAAAAAACTAGAAGACTCTCAAGAAGGTTTACGCTTTAATGATGGCAAGGTAGATGATTTGGGTCGTTATTGGGCGGGAACGATGGATATGAAAGAGGTGAATCCAGATGGGAGTTTATATGCCATGGATCAAGGCGTGATTTTTAAAGTCTTGGATGGAGTTACGACCTCAAATGGCTTGTGTTGGGATGAGAACACTTTTTACTACGTGGACTCTCCGACCAAGCAGATTAAAAAATATTATTATGATGCTGATGCGATGACTTTAGTTGGCGGAGATGTTTTGTTTGAAGTTAAGGAGCAAGATGTTTATCCAGATGGGATGTGTATTGATGAGGAAGGACATCTTTGGTTAGCGCTTTGGAATGGCTATAAAGTTCTTCGGATTCATTCTCAAACAGGTGAAGTTATGGATGAAATAGTTCTTCCCTGTAAAAAGGTGACTTCTTGTTGCTTCGGTGGAGAAAGTAAGGACGAGCTTTACATCACAACGGCGAGTTATGAAATGACTGAAGATGACTGGAAGAATTACCCTGATTCAGGCAAAGTATTTAAATGTAAGCCCGGGGTTAAAGGGACACATTTAAACCTTTATAAAAACTGAGTTAGCGCTTCTTTTTGGGTCGTCTCGTTCTTTTCTTTTTTCTTGGAGGTTTATCAGTGTCTTCGTTCTTATTTGCTTTGGCTTGTGCTTTTTTCTTGCGGAGAAGTTCGTCGAAAAACCTTTCAGTAGGAGCTTCTTTCTTCTTTCTCTCTGGGCGAGCTTTTTGACTAGGAGCTTTATTGCCTTCGACAATAGGCATCACCATAAACTCTCTCATTTTGAAGTCAGCTCCGAGGATTTTAACTTCTAAAGTATCGCCACATGACCATGTGGTTCCCGTGCGTCTACCGACAACGAGACCTTTTTCCACATCAGCATCAAAGAAGTCGGAGTCGAGATCACGGAAATTGACATTGGCATACATGCCATAATGAGGGATGTAGAGTCGCATTTTTTTAACGGAAACTCGAGTGATCAGGGCGTCGCATTCAAGTTCGCTATCGCCGGCTTCAAGAGCTTCCACATAATGCAGTTTAAAGCGATTAACGGTTGTTCGATATGCTTCGTCAGTCACGGCTTCACGTGTATTGATGATTTCGGCGAGGTCATCTAAGCGATCTTTGGTATAGACGGGACCACCCTTGTCTTCCATATTCCATAGTTGTTGATGAACCAAGAGGTCAGCTAGACGACGAATAGGAGAGGTGAAGTGAGAGTAAAGGTTTTTGCCCAGTCCAAAATGAAGACCCTTCATAGATGAATAGGAAGCTCTTTGCATAGTGCGTAAAAAGTCCATCGAGATAGCAGGGGCACTTGGGTGACCTTTAATTGAGTTGAGGAAGCGAATCGCATTTGGCCTTAAAGTGATATCGCCAGGGCTAACGCCATAGAAAGTATTAGCATCTACTGAGAAAGAGGCCGCTTGTTCTTCGTCTGGTTCGGGGTGAATACGAAAGAGTCCAGGAGCTGCCTTCGAAGTGAGTTCTTGGGCAACGACGGTGTTTGCTGCGAGCATAAACTCTTCAACCATCTGCTTTGATTCACTAGGAGAATCTTTTTTCAGGCTATTGATCGTCATTGTAACGGGGTCGCACATGACGCGAACTTCGGGTGCGTCGAGGGGGATGAACTGCTCGATTTCTTCGCGGCGTTTACGGAGGGTATGCGAGAATTCGTAGAGTGTTTTCACGTCTTTACAGACGTCTTTGCCCCAAGGATCTCCAGAAAAATTAGCGTCAGCGTAGTCTTGAACTTCTTGATAATTTAAGCGTTTACGGACTTTAATCGTCGAGTGAAAGCGCTCAAAGTTAATCACTTCGCCACTTTCGCGATCAAAAGTAATCATAACCGTGTGGGCGGGTTTAACTTCGTTTTCAATTAAACTACAGCGCTTGCTCACGAGAACTTTGGGAAGCATGGGGAGCATGCGGCCAGGAAGGTAGGCAGTGAAAGCACGTTTTTTGATGGAGGTCATGAGTGTTGAACGGGGACCGATGTAGGCTGCGACATCCGCAATGTGGATGCCGATCGTGATATGCTTTTTGTTTTTTGCTGGATGAACTGAGAGTGCGTCGTCAAAGTCTTTTGCATCGCGTGGGTCGATGGTTGTGATCAGCTCTTTAGTTAAGTCGCGACGAGCAATTTTTCTTTGACGAATACGAGATGCGGCTTCTTCAGCTTCATCGGAGTATTCGGATTGGAGATCAAATTCATCGATGATAGCATCGATTTCTGCCGTTAAATCATCGGCGTTGCCAAGTGATTGGCTGAGGGATGCGGTGATCTTGCCAGTTTGCGTATCTCGCGAAACGAGTTTGGCGCGGATCCAATCGCCTTCTTTTGTTTCGGTCGGTACACTTTCGACACTGAGTTCTACAGCGGGAATACCCGTGCGAAGTGGTATCAACCAAGGTTGGCCTTTGCGAATTTGAAGTTGACCGCTGAGTGACTCAAGCTTGCTTTCGAGAATGTTAATAATTTGACCAACAGGACCTTTTTTACTTTGTTCAGTAATTGAGACTTCGACTGTCTCGCCATTGACAGCGGCACCAGTTTTGTTTGGTGGGATAAAAATTGTCGTTGATTTATCAATTGGGTTGACGAAGCCGTAGCCACCCACGCTAAGTGAGAGGATGCCAGTTTTGACCTCTAGTTCTTGTAAAGAAAACTTGCCACCCATTTCTTTTTTAATCGAGCCTTCTCGTTTTAAATCCGCGAGGGCGCGATTGAAGTGCTCTTGATCACCTTTGGCTTTGCAGAGTCTTCTACGTAACTGAGATTTCTTTAATGATTCCTGCGAGAGTATTTGTAGAATGTCTGCTTTCATAAGGTGACCTTTTTAGGTGTAGGATATTTGTCGAATAGCTTCGTAAGTAACTATGGAGACTGAGTTAGCTAAGTTGTGGCTCCGAAGATGATCGCCTCGCATGGGGATAGTGCAGAGTGAGTCTTGGAAGTTTTCGTAGAACTCAGGAGGGAGTCCATGGGATTCATTGCCAAAAATTAAATAATCATCTTCAGTAAACGTATGCTCATAAATAGTTTTTTTGCATTTTGTTGTGCAAAAAACCATAGTTTTATCTTCTGGGGTGTTGTTTAGGAAGTCTTCCCAGGACTCATGAATATGGAGTTTGACGTGAGGCCAATAATCCATACCCGCTTTTTTGATTTTCTTTTCGTCGAGCTCAAAGCCTAAAGGCTTGATGAGGTGGAGGTCATTGTCTGTACAAACAGTAAGCCTCCCAATAGTCCCAGTGTTCTGGGGTATGAGAGGCTGAAATAGAACTATATTCATTAACTAGAAACCTATACCAAAGGAGTTCCGTTCCCAGTTGGTGGGCGTGTTCTGTGGCTTGTCATCCACGTATCCCTGCTCTTTATTCAAAAAAGCACAGCCACTGCAAAGCAGGGCTGTGATTGAAAGAAATAGAGCGATTTTAATTACTGACCTGGTTTTACCCAGCTTGATTTTTCCCATAATTTTTCGCTACCTGTATAGTGTTGTGCTTCTTCAAAGGTGAAGTACAGGGCGGTGCAGATTAGGGCAAGCGTAATTAAGTTAACGATAAACGTTAAGACTGAATTCATCATAGTGAATGTCTCCTAAATTATTTTGCGACGATGGCTTCGAAGCCAACTTCTGGCATGCCTTTGCGAGCTACGTTCAGTACTTCAGCAATTGCTTTGTTGTCTAAAACTCTTGTGATTTTCACTTTGCAAACATACTCACCATCGTGGTGGATGAGCATTTCGCCTCTGTTGAATACTTCATCTTCAGAACCTTTGTCAATAACGATGAAGTCGAAAGTTGTATTAACTTCAAGAACAGTTGCAGTAAGGTTTGGTGGCATTGCACCAACTGCATCTTCGTCTGGAGTTAAGAGTTCTACTTGTCTTTCAAGACGAGCGATCTCGGTGTCTTTTTTACCGACTGTATTTTTAAGTTCGTTGATCTCGCCGTTAGCTTCTTCGAGGTTAAGTTCGAGTTCTTCAGTTTTAACCATAAGCTCTTCGATTTTTTCAGCAGCAGCTTGGAACTCTTTAACTTTCTTGTTGTATGTTTCCATGTCAGCTATGAATTTAGCTGTTTGTGAAGCGTACTCGTCTTCAGAAGCGAGTTGGTCGCCATCAGCAGTCCAGTCTACGAGTGGAGCAGCTGCAATGGCTTGTTTAAATGTTTCAGAAAGTGTGTTGGCACGATCGTAAAGGTTTTTTACGTTGCGGTTAAGCTTTTCTAAAGGAGTTGTGTAAGACTGATCTTCGAGTGTGCTTGGATCGTTGATGTCAGATGCTTCGATAGCTTTATTAATTGTGTTAGAAAGAGCAACGATTTGAGCTACGATTTCTTTTTCTCTTTTGTCGAGAGCTTCGATGTGGCTTTCGATGATTTTAACTTGTTCTTCAGTCTGGCCATATTGATTTAAAGTACGAACAATAGCGTCTTCCTCAATATCGAAAGGAGCTTTTACTGCGTTACCTAAACGAAGGATTTCTGTAGAGAGTTGGTTTCTGTGCTCAGTCGCTTTTGCCATGAGAGCTTTGATGTCAGTTAGTTGCTTCTTAATTGCATCAGGATTCTTGTGGTAGGCT
>NZ_ABCK01000035.1 GCF_000170755.1 Lentisphaera araneosa HTCC2155 | reverse complement strand
AACCCAGTAGCTAAAGCTTTCTGTCTTTTCCCGTTTTGTACATAAATTTTAGTATCTAATTGAGTTTTACCATCAACTTTAAATACCGCATAAACACTCAAATCTTTAGCGCCTTTTACGCCACCCAAATAGCGATTAACCGAGGATGGATCTACAAGAATTGTCGCATAATACTCACCGTTTGTTAAACTTTCGTACTTAACAGCTTTTTGAGTTTTCTTATACTTGCCATCTCTCGCCTTAAACAAGCCTTTCCATGAAATACTAACTTTATCTAACCAAGTGCCATCATCTAAAGCGTTAGGTTTTTTTGAGACTCCCTCAACTTTAAATCGCACAGTAATAGCCGTCCATTCACCTGAACTGGGCGACGAACTCTTGACAATATTATTGACTGTAATTGGCGGTGCCAACTTATTATTCACGTCAACTTTCAAAATTTTAATTACAGAAGGACCACTTTGCGCAACCACACTGGAGGAGGCTCCAAAGATTAACGCCAACACTAAAAACGAAGCGATTTTTTTCATAGATTTTCCTTATTGAATCCTTTAATTTTTCAAAAAAATAATAACACATCAGTAAAAAAGCTAGTTTGTGTTAACAAGGAGTCAAGTACTTAAAGCGCCTGCGAACGCCATTGAGATACGTTTTTTACCTTAGATTCTCGTGTTCCCAGCACCCCGTCGTCAATTCCGCTTTTTATAGCATCCGGCAAAACCACTCTCGCAGAAACCACATTCGCATTCATTTCTTGCAACTTAGCCTTCATCTCTTGCTGTCTTGCTTTCGCATCAGCTTTTTGCGCCTCGGCTCGTGACTCAGCAACTTTTTTATCGGCTTCAGACTGAATTGAATCCAACTTAGCCTTGAGATTATCCAAAACTTTTATCCCTGAGACATCTACTGAAACCAAGGTGAAGTACGTCCCCTCTAAAGCGTTAGATTCTTTCTGTAAATGCTCAACCAATATGGAAGGATTATTCAAAACATCCTTATGTGACTCTGCTGCACCAACTGCCCCCAACACTTTCTCCTGAACCCTAGCTTCAACTGTTAAAACCCCAGCCCCTCCGATCAAGCTTTTTAAGTCCGATCGCACAGTTAACTTCACACTTATACCTAAACGTATTCCATCTTTTGCTACCGTCACAATATAACCGGGCTGTTTATTACTTGGGCAATTAATCACAACGGGGTGAACATAACTATCCACTGCAGAAACCACATCTCTACCTGCTAAGTCAAGCTTACATAATTGCTCGAAATCCATATCTATAGAAGATTTCAAAGCAGATACTGAAGCATCCACCACTGACAAAACATCACCTCCACACAAGGCGTGACTTTCGATTCTAGTATATTCTATACTGACCCCAGCGCGTAATAGAGTGATATATGCATCAACCAATTTATCTGGGTTCAACCCACGCAAACGCGAAAAAACGATATTGACAAAACTTAAGTCAATACCGTTCGATTTCACCTTAACGTAGGCACCTACGTTAATTAACACTAAAAAAACTAGTAAAAGTAATACTAAAATTCCTAATGTTAAAATTATATACATATTACACAGTGCGGTAATTAGGTGCGTCTTTTACCATTTGGATATCATGTGGATGCGCTTCTCGCAAACCTGACGGGGTCACGCGGTATAAAATACCTTTTTGTTGCAATTCAGGAACTGTTTTAGCTCCACAGTATCCTAAAGAAAATTTCAAACTTCCAGCAAATTGATGCAATACACTTCCTGCAGTACCTCTATAAGGCACACGTCCCTCAACACCTTGAGGAATTAGCTGGCTGGAATCCTCCACATCACCTTGTGAGTAACGTTCACGACTACCTTTTCCACTTTTCATGGCTTCCAAGCTACCCATACCTCTGTAAACAACGAAGCGACGACCTTGCATCATAATCTTTTCACCAGGACTTTCTTCAGTCGCTGCGAGCAAACCACCCATCATCACGCTACTTGCACCTGAAGTAATCGCCTTTGGGACATCTCCAGACTGCTTAATACCACCATCTGCAATGATCGGCACATCTGAAGGAACTGCTCTTGAAGCTTCATAAACTGCTGTGATCTGAGGAACACCAACACCACAAACAACACGAGTTGTACATATAGAACCCGGACCAATACCTACTTTCACCGCATCGGCACCTGCATCGGCAAGAGCTTTTGCACCAACAGCTGTCCCTACATTACCCGCAATAACATCAACCGAACTACCCATACCAGCCTTCAGTTCTTTAACTGTCTCAATCACACCTTTTGAGTGCCCGTGAGCTGTATCAATAACAATAGCATCCACACCCGCGTTAATCAGAGCTTCTGCTCTACCAAAATCATATGGGCTAATTGCGGCGGCACAACGCAGCTGGTACTTTGAATCCAAGTTTTCAAGTTTAGATGTACCCGTAATTAAGGCATTCACATCATGAAAACTATAAAGACCTGCCAAAGAACCATTCTCACACAAAAGCGGTAATTTACCTATCTTTTTATCAATCATGATTTTGTACGCGTCTTCTAAAGTAGTCCCTTCATTAGCAGTCAGAATCGAACTCGTCATTACATCTTTAAGCTTCAAACGACTATCGTTACAAAACTTCAAGTCCTTAGCAGTTAAGATGCCCGCGACTCGACCGTTAGCATCGACAATTGGAAAACCCGAAAAAGGAAGGCGCTTCTCATCTTTATAATTTAAGAGCTCTTCAACTGTTTGCGACTCCTGAAAACTCACGGGGTCTTGAATCAAACCATTAGAGTGCAATTTAACTTTTTTTACAGCTTCCGCGTGAAGAGCAATATCCATATTTTTATGTATGACACCGATGCCACCAAGCCGCGCTATTGCAATTGCCATCGACGGGCCAGTAACGGTATCCATAGCAGCACTCACGAAGGGGATATTTAAACCAATATTTCTACTGAATTTTGATTTAATACTGGTTTCTTCTGGAAGAAAATCTGCATACTGTGTGACCAATGTCACATCATCGAAAGTCAAACCCTGCAATTTTGTCGATTGCATGAGCTCGTCAACTTTTTCATTTACTATCATTATTTTTGGACCTTCAATTTAAAAAATTATCTACTATAGGTCTGCCAAAAATACATGAGCATTCAAATGATACAAGTCCTTAATATCTCAGTTTAAAAAAAACGTATTTTACTGACACGTTCTTAAGGTTTTATATATTTGAATACTATCAATCTAACCCTATACTTCACTCATACACAATTAGGAGCAAAACAATTTTGAGGACTACATGATTTCCATTGAGCAACAACGCGCTATCTGTGAGCTACACCACGAATCCCCCCACAACTATCTCGGACTTCACAAACTCGATGAGAAATGGATTATCAGAAACTACGAGCCATTTGCAGAAAAACTTAGCATTTCTATCGCAGGCAAGACTCATAAAGCTACTCGACATGACGATGGTTTTTTTACCACTACAATCAAATCAGCTCCTAAAAAACCATATAAAGTTAACGTCCATTATTCTGTCGATAATCAATCATCAAAATACGACCCCTACGCCTTCCTCCCAACACTTGGAGACTTAGATGTCCATTTAATGCACGAGGGCACTCACTTAGAGCTCTACAAAGTACTGGGAAGCCAAGCAACAACATCTAACTCAATCCCTGGCATCAGCTTCAAAGTTTGGGCCCCTGACGCTAGAGGTGTCTCTTTAATCGGTAACTTCAACGGCTGGAACCGTGCTATAAACCCCATGAGAAAACTCATCGGCAGCAACGGAATCTGGGAGATTTTCATGCCTGAGATGGCTCAAGGCGAATACTATAAATTTGCAATAAAAACTCAAAGCAACGAGATACTGGAAAAACAAGACCCCCTTGGAAAATTTTGTGAACTGAGACCAGGAACTGCAAGTGTTGTTTGGGATAACAGCCAAATAAGCTGGTCCGATGACCAATGGCTCGCACAAAGAGAAAAAACTGATCCCATGAACGCACCTCTCAGCATTTACGAAATTCATATCGGATCATGGAACCACCCTGAACTTAAAAAAGACGGCGAGTTTGCTAACTATCGCGACATAGCCCACACCCTCGGCAAATACATCTCCGAAATGGGTTACACTCATATTGAACTTTTACCTATAACCGAATTTCCATATGACCCTTCATGGGGCTATCAAGCCACTGGGTATTTCGCTCCGAGCTCTCGTTTTGGAACCCCGGCCGACTTTGCCTATTTCGTCAACCACTTACACAAACTCAACATTGGCGTATTAATTGACTGGGTACCAGCTCACTTCCCAACTGACCGACACGCCCTGGGTCAATTCGACGGCAGCTCACTTTACGAGCATGACAATCCCGACGAAGGATATCACCCTGACTGGAACACCTTCATCTTCAACTTTGGAAGAAATGAAGTCGCTAACTTCTTAATTTCATCCGCACTTTACTGGCTCAAGGAATTCCACATCGATGGCTTAAGAGTTGATGCTGTAGCCTCCATGCTTTATCGAGATTACTCACGTAACGAAGGCGAATGGCGTCCAAACAAAGATGGCGGCAGAGAAAACTACGAAGCCATTGAATTCCTAAAACAGCTTAATACACTAGCCCACGAACATTGTCCTGGATCGATGGTCATTGCTGAAGAATCCACCGCTTTTCCAAAAGTGTCTCGCCCTATTTACGATGGTGGCCTAGGATTCACAATGAAATGGAATATGGGCTGGATGCACGACACCTTAACTTATTTTTCAACAGAACCCATCCACAGAAAATACCACCAAAACCAACTCACTTTTTCTCTGGTTTATGCTTTTAACGAAAACTTTGTACTACCCCTAAGCCATGACGAAGTCGTGCATGGTAAAGGCTCGTTAATCCAAAAAATGCCTGGCGACACTTGGCAGAAATTTGCGAACCTCAGGTGTCTCTACGCCTACATGTATGCTCACCCAGGCAAGAAAATATTTTTCATGGGTTGCGAAATCGCTCAATGGCATGAATGGAGCGAATCTAAGAACCTTGACTGGGCAACCCTAAACAACGGCAATCACCTAGGCATTCAAAAATTCAGCAAAAAACTCAACGAGATTTACAAGCACGAAAACTGCTTATGGGAAATAGATTTTAGTCACGATGGTTTTGAATGGATCGATGCACAAGATAGCGAACAAAGCGTCCTATCGTTCATGAGAAAAAATTCAAACAATGAACAAGTCTTATGCATTATGAATTTAACACCGGTTCCACGAGACAACTACACCATAGGAGTACCCTCCGCAGGTCGATATAAAGTATTACTTAACTCAGACGACACTGAGTTCGGCGGAAGTAATTACTCGCCTACCGAAGTTTATCAATCCTCTCCACAAGTAGCACACAACAAAAGTCATAGCATAACAGCTAACTTACCTCCACTCTCAGTCCTTTATCTAAAAATGAGTGATTAATGCTTTTAAAAACCTGGCATATTTTTAGGGGAGTCTTTTCTTTAGCAGGAATGACTCTTTGTATTCTTATTCTGATCTTAGAAATCAAAGGTTTACCTAAAAATTTAATCCTAGGTCTAAGGCAAGAACTTGACTCACCCCACCTGAACTTCTCTATAGACGAAGTTCATGTGGGGCCCATTAGCGGAATCAAAATCAACAACATTTCTGTAAAAGACGACTCCCAAGAAAAAGCCATTTATCAAGCAGAAAAGATACAAGTCTCATTTAATCTAGCGGACCTGTCTCAAGGCTTATTTACACCAGAGTCATTGCAAGTAAGAAACGCAAATTTCAACTTAAAACTTAAACATGGCAACGAAGAAGAGTACCTACTCGTCAACCAAGTCAACCTCAACGCCAAGCTACTCGATCATAAAACTCTTAAAATCAACTACTTTGAGTGCAACACTCAAAACCTAAATCTTCAAATACAAGGCGAACTCACCAATTGGGTGCAAACTGAAAAGAAAGACGAAGCTTCCACCAAACTCCTATCAGCAACCGAATTAAACAAGCTCATTCCAGACCACATCAAAGAGGCTATCATCAACGTAAATGATGTAGCTCAACTCCTTAACATCACCGAAAAAACGTCGGTCAAAATCAATTTTTTTGTCGATGTATTACAACCCGAAAAGAGTACCGCTCAAATAGACCTCTCCCTTCCGGAATTTCTTTACTTAGGCTCACTAGTCAAAAGTACAAAGATCCGTTTACAATTAAAAAAAGACGCACTCACTATCCCCCAGTTTGAGATCAACGCCGACAATAACGAGACCCTCTCAGGCCACATAGAATACGAACTTAAAAGCAAAAAACTCTCCGCACAACTAAAGGGCCAAGTCTTCCCTTTTAAGTACCTGAAGATCTTTGCACCTAAACTCATCAAGCATGTAGATTTTGTTAAGTTCAACGAAACTCCACCCAGCTTCAACCTCTATATCAACAACCCAAATATAGACGACTATAAACAATGGGAAGCTCAGGGAACCATAAA
The DNA here is from genome assembly GCF_000170755.1 of Lentisphaera araneosa HTCC2155. NCBI lineage: Bacteria > Pseudomonadati > Lentisphaerota > Lentisphaeria > Lentisphaerales > Lentisphaeraceae > Lentisphaera > Lentisphaera araneosa. The sequence goes on along the minus strand of NZ_ABCK01000035.1, from coordinate 43,851 downwards.
AGCATCCAACTTCCAAGTCCAAGGTTTATACGTCGACCTCGTGGAAGGCCCCATAAAATTTAAAAACCTCAACTTCCAGTCAGAGACCCTTAAACTAGCGGGGCCTCAAATCAACGGTAAAGTCCAAGTACGTTATAATTTCTTAAACAGCAAAGTATCACTCTATGCAGACGCCTCCGGCGACCCGCGCCATATAAGCCATTTTATATTCAGTGACAGCGGACGTAGAAACTATTTAAATGTTTGGGAAAGATTTTCTTGGGGCCGCACGGCCATTCCTACCTGGTCTGGGTATTTCGACTATCGCTATGACCCCATCAGAAACGAAGACCTCATGACTTTTGACGGAGAATTCAAAGCAGACGGCGCCTCCATTAATGGCGTTAACACACAAAAACTATCTGCAAAAGTTTACATGCAGTTCCCCGAACAAATACTCGTACACAACATCCAAGTTGATACGACCGATACTCATGCACGAGGCCACCTGGGATTTAAAAATGTAACAAATGACTGCACAATCGATTATCAATTCTATTCAACCATATCAATCCCTCAAACCCTAAGAATTGCCAATGGTGAATGGAAAGGCCTCCTCGACTCACTCGGCTTACCCAACAATAGCTACGCACGTTTAACCGGACACCTCAACCTAGACGAGGCTCTAAACGCAAGAAGCGAAGCCTACATTGAACTTCCTGAATTCACCTTTAATAACCTTAAAATCGAATCTCCAAAAATCACTTTTAATATGCGCGATAAAAAAATCATGATCGCATCAAGAAAAGCTGATTTCTATTCAGGCAACATGCACTTCGTTTACCAAGATAACCTTGAACTCAATCAACAAGCCTTAAAAATAAATGCAACTAACATCGACCTTGCCGGACTCATATCAGAATTGCAAAAAGACTCACTAACCACAGCAGCGGGACGAGTCAACTTCGGTGCAGACATTGCACTAAAAAGTAAAAATGGTGAAATCCAAAGCATTCTCGGCGAGGGTTTTGTTCATATTTACGATGGCTTATTCTTAGAGATCCCCTTCCTTTCTACCTTCTTCAATCGCCTAGAATCAATCCTCCCTTTTGTTTCTGCCGCCAAAGTAAAAGAAATGTCTGCTCAACTTAAATTTTTCGATCAACAGGTCAACATTGAAAACTTCTTCAGTGACGGAAAACTCATAGCCCTCTCCGGAGAAGGCTGGTTTGACTGGAGACAAACAATGTATCTTTTTAATATAAACACACACTACCTCAAAGGCATACTCACACTACCAAAACCGCTAAATGTTGATATCTTAAAGGGACTATTCAGCCCACTTTCCGTATTAGTAAAAGCCGAAGTCCGAGGAGACAAAAATGGCTATGAATGGACGATAAACAGTATGGATAACTTTAAAAAATCAATCAACGGAACCCCATCTCGGTTCTTCAATATCTTTAAATCAGATGATGAGAGATAAAAAAAAGTGAGTTATTAAACTCACTTTTATAAGTATTTTAGCTTTCGCTCTTTTTCTTTAACATCGCCTGGCGCTTTGCTTTTAACTCACGTTCAGCTTTTGCTTGGGCTTTCTTCTCTGCGTTCCTTTTAGCTGTTTCAGCTTTTCGAGCTTCACGTCTTTTCAAGATCTCAGCTTTGTGTGCAGCTTCTTTCTCAGCTTCTAGCCTCTTCTTCTCTTCAAGCTCAGCTTTCTTCTCTTCATCTTTGATTTTTTGACGTCTTTGAAAGTCAACATCTTCTTTAAGAATAATAGGCTCACCATGTACGGCTTCAAATTCGAGCAAAGTCTGCTCAACTTTATCATTTGGAGCGTAATCTAAAGGAGTTAAACCTTTTTTATCGCGAACATTAACATTCGCACCACTCGCCACTAAAATCCTAATAATCTGTAGATTCAAAGCGTAGTGCAAAGCCACTTTACCATGTAAATCTTTTTGGTTTACTTCAAAATTAGGGTCTTGCAAAGCCCTATAAATATCTGCAAGTTTCTCATCTTTAACGAGTCTAAAAAAATCAATCATTCATCCATCCAAAATCTGGTAATTAGGTCTCTAAATATATAAAAAGTCAAGAATTATAACATAATTTAAGAAATTTTCAACATGATAAACTTACGGGTACTTTTTCTGCTTGCTCAGTAGAATTTTAGAAGTATCCTATTTGTTATTGAATTTAAAATACACTGAGGCGAAACATGAAAGTCATCTCCTATAATAAGTTTTTCTTGCTATTCCTGGCCGTTTATACACCCTTGTTTGCAAGATCTACAGAAGACTATCAAGCACTACTAAGAAAAACTATCGAAATCTATCCTGAATTTGAAGAAGTCTTACCGAGCTCCAGCCTCAACAACAGCATTAATTCATTTGTACCAACAATCACAAACAAACAGGCCCTCGGCATTAGCGCCATACCACTAAGCCCGCTTGACAACAAAGACATCACTCGCCTAAAAGAAATGATGATCTATAACACGACACGCTTACTTGAACCCAACTCACTCCCGATCATTTTCGAAATGCTCACAAACGCCATCGCCTCAGATGACTCCATGCAAATTGGCTTTTGGACAGCTTGTTTAAATAACAACATCGCGAACTACAGCAACCTAAGTAACCTCGCAGAAATTAACTATTTATCAGAATACATACCTGCCTTAGCCCCCGACCTCAAAAACTCAGAAGGTCAAGCTATTTCTATGCGAGGAGCTGCGACCCCCTCTTTCAATGATGCTTTCAAAACTGATTATAGCCAAGACATATATGAAAAACTGATCAGTAATATTAAACCTCAAGTCATCACAACGAACAGTGAGTACATAACTAACTTCCTATTACAACGTCCCGCTTCAATTTTGAAGAATTCACAAATGCATGCTAATAAACTCGCACTCAATCTACAACGCGCCGCCCTTACCAAAGACAAAACAACCTACAATGGCAACCTGGCCGTTTTAAAATCATCTGTAGGTAGTATTCAAACAACTGCATCCATACTAAGAACTGCCGTAGAATTTGCCAAACTTAAGATAAAGTATAAAGCCCCCGATAGTAAAAGCATTACAGTAAGCTCGAGTAAAATCGATCAAGCAATCCCTCTTGAAACAAGCCTTTTCCTTAAAGAGGCTATTAAAACGCAGAGCAAAGAAGGCAGCGTGGGTTTACTCGTTGAACCACTATCTACTAAGCAGGGCTCCCTTCTTGGTAAGCAAGCACTTGTTTTATCTTCTCAAATCAGTTCTTCTCTAGCCAAAAGGAAGATTGAATACACCGTCTTGAATTTAGATTCTATTTTACGCAGTGACTTCCCTACAGCTAAGTCGATGCCTGTTATCATCATCCCTTGCATTAAATTTTCTGCTCGATCTGGATGGTACTTGCAAAGCGAACTTAATAAACGCATTAGAGAATATCAAAACCAAGGTGGACGGATTATGTGGGTCTCATCTCATAGCGTTAACTTTCTAGGTGAAATCTCACGCAACCTACAAAATGCCACAAATGATCTGAACATCAGCCTTGATGGCGATGATGAAATTCACATTCATAAAATCTTAAATGCTTCTGAGGAAGATGGCTCTATTGATATGTTAAGGTCACCTGCACAATTCAATAAAATGCTCCCATTGGGATACACAGTTAGAGAAAATGAAAACATTACTCCTCTCATCTCTATAAATTCTGACGGGGAGCTGATCACAATTGCTGCAGTCAACAAAGATAAAAGCTCAGCATACTTCAATCCTATTATTCTTTATCCAGCGGCGGTTGACGTACAAGTAGATGCGCTCATCCCTGCAAAATTTGAAAGCTCAATCGAAGACGCCTTTATGTCGAGCCTTAGAATCTTAATGGACCCTAACTCGCTCTAATGCAGAAAATTGCTGCCTTCTTTAAGTTTTATACTAACTTTTATCAAAGAGAGCAACAACTAAACGCCCTCATAAAGTGGCGTAACGGCTTGCTCTATTTACTATTGCTCTCTGCCTATTCAGCCATCCTTCCATGGTGGACTGCAAAGGCTAATTTTACGCAATTTTACTCAACACAAGTCAGCCCTATTCTCGACCAAGTACCTGAATTGTACATAGAAAATGACAAGGTCACAATCGAGCAAGACCTAGAAATAAAGTCTCTTGATAACGATAATAAAACCATCATCAAGCTTGATAAAGAAATCGATCTTAACTCTAAGGTTCCTATACAAATAACCGAAGACAAGCTCGCCATTCTTCACACTGATTTCACCCAAATACTCCCACTCGAAACTTTCACTCATTTGGAATCGACACAAAGCTTCTTCCACAAGAAAGAAGCTCGTGAACAAATCCCCTTGAAAGAGTTCCTAAAGAGTGACTCTGACTTCATTAGAAGTGTCCAAATCCATCAGCTCTTTGCTACCATGCGTTCTATGTTTTTCACAAATATCATCCAATGCGCTTTCTTAGCTGGACTCTTCTATTTTCTTCATCGCAGAATGGTTAGAGCTCCCTTTATGAACTTTTTCAAAATCAGTGTATTGGCTTCACTTCCCTTTTCTTTGAGTCTCGCAGTTTTCCTTTTCTATGAAAACACCTCCTTTTTCTCCACACTAATCCCCACCGCACTGCACTTTATTTTCTTTTATCGATCCATACCCGCACTCATTGAATTTCAAAATGCTAAAGCCGTAAAATAAGTCTCTGCAAAGATGACATCTACTTGCATATTAAAGGCTTTAAGCTTAATTCAAAAAATCACTTTACATTAGGAGAATCAAAATGGCTATCTGGTCAACTTCTGCCAACGACGAAGGCTTCAATTCACGCCTTCACGAAATATGCTTTAAAACTAATCTAGACTACGATAATAAACTTCTTCCATGGGACATTATCGCACTTATTTCTCATGGACGTATGTTGGCAAAATGTGAACTCATTTCTGCAAGCGATGCAGAACTCATAGAGACTCATTTACAAGAGATGAAACAAGAAGCCCTCGATGGCACACTTAAAATGCTTCCTGAAATTGAAGACTGTCACTCCTTGATCGAAGATGAACTCATCAAACGTGCAGGCGATGCTGGCAAACAACTTTACATGGCACGTAGCCGCAATGACCAAGTGGTATCTGCGACTCGTCTATTTGGTAAAGATAAACTCATTAAAATTAAGCACACTCTCAAATCATTTATAGAAGAGCTCCTCAACTTAGCCAGTAAATACGAAACGACTCCCATGCCTGGCTACACCCATACTCAACGAGCGATGCCTTCTTCTATCGGTCTTTGGGCATCATCTTTTGCCGAGATTCTCATCAATCAAAAAGAAACAATTGACGCAGCTATCTCTCTTAACGACGTCAATGTCTTAGGCTCCGCTGCAGGATATGGCACTGACTTCCCTATTGACAGAGAGTTTGTCACAAAAGATCTAGGACTTGCAAGAACACAAGTCAACTCACTCTCCTGCCAGCTCAGCCGCGGCCAAGTAGAATGTCAGACACTCCAATCTCTCTGGGGCACAATGTTTGTCATCAACCGCTTAGCCAACGATATGGTTTGGATGACAAGTGCTGAATTTGACTTCTTAGATGTGGGAAAATCTTGTACCACGGGTTCAAGTATCATGCCTAACAAAAAGAATCTCGACCCCTGCGAAATCATCCGCAGTCGCTACCACCTCTTCACTGGACAAATTAGCCAAGCTCAAGGCGTTATTTCCAACCTTTTCTCAGGCTATAATAGCGACTACCAAGAAACCAAAGGCGTTTTCATGGAAGGCCTTACTTTAGTCGAAGAATCTCTAGAAGCCATGGGCATTGTCATTTCAAACACCGACATTAAAGAAGAACGTCTACTAAGCTTCTTCTCAAAGGACATCTATGCGACTGACCTCGTTAATCGCCAGGTCATTGAAGGAAAAACCTTCCGCGATGCCTATATTGAAGTGAAAAAGTCTTTAGATACGGTTGAGCTCGAAGATCCCTACGAAAACGTCAAGCGCAAAACACATTTAGGTGCCCCAGGCAACCCTGGCGTGGACATTCTTAAAGAACGCTTAAACAATTTTATTTGAAAAGAGGAAAGTCTTGCGCCATCTTAACATTATGAATACTGATACCATAAAAACAATCCTTCTGAAATACGCCCCAAAGCAGGGTCGTGCCACGGCTTTTTATGATTTCTTAAATTCCTCCGAGGCGAGCTCAAAAGACTTTCTCATTCAATTTGCGGGCGTCCCCAGAAAATTAGGACGTCAAATCCCTCAGTATACTGAAGAGGAAATTCAACAACTCGACCAACTCGCGCCTGCCTTAGCCTTACTAAGCATTGGCAACCTAGGACGCGTCTTACTTGCTTCTACAAAAGCGCGCACAGAAGACATCCAAGAACTCCTACTTCGTGGCGATGACTTTGAAAAGGCCACCTGTTTACTCGCACTTAACTTTCGCGAAGATAGCAAAGAGCTCCACTTGGATGTGGTTAATGTTTGCCGTACAAACTCCCTTGACACCTACAAAGCTTTAGCACTCAACAACCCCTACCCAGCTAACCATTTTACCGAGGCCGAGTTTATTCAACTCACCTTAAAAGTTCTATTTATGGGAATGCCATTTGATAAAATATATGGCTTAGAACAACGTTGTAACGACAAGCTTATTGAAGCTGTCTTATTCTTTTACACGGAACGCACTGCCGCAAAACGAACTGTTCCCGATATTTGTATTAATTTTCTTAAGGAGAAAAATGCTCTATGAAATTCTTTGACCCACATATTCACATGACTTCTCGTACTACAGATGATTACATGGCCATGTATAAAGCTGGAATTCGCGCCGTTATCGAACCTGCTTTCTGGCTCGGTCAACCTCGTACTCACGCAGGCTCCTTCGATGATTATTTCCAATCCATCACTGGCTGGGAACGCTTCCGCGCTTCACAATTTGGTATTCGTCACTTCTGTACTATTTGCCTTAATGCTAAAGAAGCTAACAACCCCGAATACGCCGATGAAATCTTAGAACTCCTCCCACGCTACCTTGAAAAAGATAATGTCGTGGGCGTTGGTGAAATTGGCTACGACGATATGACTGACCACGAACACAAGCTCTTCAAAGTTCAGCTCGAGATGGCCAAAGAACGCGACTTACCAGTTATTGTTCACACGCCTCACCGAGATAAGATCAATGGCGTCAAAGCCACTATTGACCTCATTCGTGAAGTAGGTATTGACGAAACTTTAGTTGTCATCGATCACAACAATGAAGAAACCCTCCCCTATGTGCTCGAGACAAATTGCTGGGCAGGCCACACCATCTACCCTCACTCAAAAATGGATGCCGATCGCATGGTTGACCTCATTCAACAATACGGCTCTGATCGGATTTTAGTGAATAGTTCCGCAGACTGGGGAATCTCTAATCCTCTAGCAGTCCCTGTCACTGCTGGCCTCATGAAAGACCAAGGCTTCGAGGATGAAATCATCCAAAAAGTTATGTGGGATAATCCCATTGCGCTCTTTGAAAAGTCTGGTGTTTTCACGAAAGCAGAATTAGAAACTGAATTAGAATTTGACCAAAGTTTACTTTTCCAAGGCAACTCAGTACTCCGTGGCCAACGCCCTGAAAAAAGAACTAATGACTAAATTCTTTCTTGCTCTACTTTTAAGCTTCACCCTCTTAGCCGAGCCTAATCAAGACTCGAAAGAAAAACTTGAGGATAAGAAAGCCAATGTTGAAGAAGTCATCATAACTTCTGACACACTGGATTTCTTTAACCAAGACAAAAAGCGCATGGCTATCTTCGAACATAATGTTCACGTCACTCGTGGCAAGATGATCATGACCGCAAAAAAGATGACTTGCTACCTCAATGCAAAAAATGAAATTCATTTAATCATTGCCGAAGGCGACGTGATTATTACTGAGGAAGATAAAAAATCAACTTCCGAAAAAGTAGCCTACTCACCTAAAGAAAAGAAAATCATCCTCATTCGCAAGCCCGTCATTTACATGAATGAAAACAAAATTGAAGCCAGACGTATAACAATTTATCAAGAAAGCGGAGAAGTCTTTTTTGATGAGCCCGTGATGCACACTTACGTTAAAGATGAGCAAGCTAAGTAACTCCATCCGCAAGAGAATATTCGACCTTCACAATTGCTCGACTCAAAGCTTTGGGATTTCTCTAGGCTTTAGTCTTACCAAAGAATAATGCGAATCCACACGAGCTTTCTAGATATACCAGAAACCTGTATCCTTCTGCTTAAGTTCCATATCATTAGTTATACGAAACTACTCATGAATAAACCTTGCCCAACTTGTTAAGCTTTCATGGTAAAATAGAATTATGATCTGCTGAAACCTTAGTAGGATTCCTATGATTTTTCATTTAAAAAACATTAACTTCTACTTGAATATCAGAGCAAAATACTTACCATTTTTTTTACATATAAATCTTGGAGGAGTTAAAATGAATTTATCACGATTCATCATTACAATCATTGTCATATCATTAAGTTTTCAATCACTAATTGCGGCCGATTTTAAACCTTGGAGCATACAGAAATATAAACAATTTACGGAAGCTATTAAAAATAAAAAAATAGAACTGCCAGTTGCGGATTCTGAAGGCTCGGGCAAGCTATTTGATCAAGTTGTAGATCTAAGAAACCTAGCTTTTATGCGCTCTAGCAAAATAACTACTAGGAAACGAATAGAAGTCGGGGAACAAATAGCTAAAGAAGCTTTTTTTCTTATGAAGCAATACGTCAAAGCCTATAATGAAGAAAAAAGAAGAGACTTACAGCTATCTGTGGTTAAAATGAACCTTTTTTATGGCGAGGCGCAATTAGCTGTTGTCAGTACATTTATAGAACATTCAAAAAAACACCGCACCAAGGATAAAGTTGCGCACAACAAACTTGTCAATCAAATCAAAGATCATTTACATCATGTTGGTGTGAAATTAATCAAAGAATGTGATAGGGATAATTACACAGATGAATGTCGACTATTAATGGCAAAAATGCTCTATAAAAATATTAGAAAGTTCTCGTATTTTTACACTCCAGAAGAAAAAAGTCTCTTAAAGAGTCAATTAGCTGCTTTATCTGAAAAGTCTCTAAATACTGAAGTCCAAGAATATTTCACAAAAACGGTATTAAAAATCAAGTAACCACTATGAAATATTTTATTATTTTACTCTGCTTAATCGGAGCTTTTAACCTGTTAACCTCAAAAAAAATATCTATTAAAACAGATAGTTTTGAAATCAATACAAGCCAAGAAGTAAGAAGGAAAAATCTAGATGGCTCAAGTACTGTTTTAACGGAAAGAGATATGATTGATAAGGTCTTTGTGCAATCAAAACCAAAAATCGTACCATTAAAAAAGCCAAAGAAAACTAAAGTAAGTAATTTCTACCTTACGGCACGTAAAAAAATCTCTTTAAAAGGTATGATAATTTCAAGCTATGACAATCAAGGGTTCATGAAAGCGTTTAGTCCAGCAAGCATGTTTATTGGTTGGAACAAAATGTCTAATCCAAAATTCCTAAATAAATTCCAGTGTGAACCAGGTAGAATTGTATTTTGTGAAAAAAATTTGAATGGTTACGATTTTGAGAAGGATTATATGCACTTACCAGTGATTCCACAAAATCAACAAATACTTACTTCATTCAAGCAGTTCAAAAACAAAGATGTCATTTATGCAGAGGGCTATCTCGCTACAGTTATGAACTCATCTGGCAATAATATTAGCGATGCACAAAAGAAGCCTGCTGAATTCTTTTATATCACAAAAGTCATTGATGCTGAAAATTACGTGAACCTTAGATAACTACTTCATTTTAACTATAATAGTTTCGTGAAGGTCTTTGTTTACAAATGAGTACCGGCGATAATCCCCCACCAACTTTGTATCTATGCTATTGGCGCCGTGATGCAAAATGCTCAAGCAAAGATTCGACCTTCACAATTGCTCGACTCAAAGCTTTGGGATTTCTCTAGACTTTAGTTTTACCAAAGAATAAAGCGAATCCATACGAGTGAGGAAATCACTCCCACAATAGCCGCTATGATACCCGTAACTAAAAAGTCACTCGCCTTTAGCAAACCAGACGATGAAGCTAAAGCATTCGGTGGCGTCGAAACAGGCATGCACATGGCCGTGGATGAAGCGAGCGCAATCACAACTAACATGGGCTTCTCATAGCCCACAGCCATCGCGGCAGCAATAGGCATGATAATATTAGCGGCAGCGGTATTACTCATGAAATTCGAGACTATACAGGCCATAAAAGCCATCATAATGACAAGGATAAACATATTTTCTCCTGCACTCGGCATCGCTTCCACCAAAGTGTAAGCCAAACCACTTTTCTCGACTGCTACTCCCAGAGTCAAGCCACCTGCCAATAAAATCAAAACGTCCCAAGGCAAACTTCGCATATCATCAGCTTCTATCACTCCATTGATCGGAAGAAGAACAATCGGAACAAAGGCCACCACTGATGCCGGCACACCATGTAAACTACCTGTACACCACAAAATGATTGTCAACAAAAAAACCACCATAACGAACACCGAGTCTTTATTCATCGGCGTAAGCTCAAAATCAAATTTAGTTTCGTTCTTACCTTTGCATGAATAAGTGGTTCTCAAGTAAAACCATAAAACAAATAAACACACCAAGGCGGGTGGCATGCCGTACCACATCCAGGTTAAAAAATCCACCCCCTCACCTCTGCCATCGAGCAGAGCGGCTGCCACGGCATTAGGGGGCGTCCCAATAATACTACCCATACCACCAATATTAGCACCTAAGGGCACTGCCATTATATAAGCCTTCTTGCGCTTATCACCTTTTGCGAACCCCGCTAAAACTGGCCCCATCAATCCCAACATCATCGCCGCAGTCGCTGTATTACTCATAAAGTTGGAGAAAATAAAACTCAAAAACATGATACCAAACAAAAGCATGGAATGAGATGAGCCCAGCTTCGTCAACAAGATTGACGAAACGCGCTTATTAACTCCCGTCTTTTCTGCCGCTCGCGCCAAGACTAAACCACCTAAGAACAACCAGATAATCGGGCTCGACCAAGTCTCAGTAAAAGTTTGCCAGGGTATCTCCCCACCTTTCTCTGGGGAAAGTAAAAATATTGAGAGCCCAATCACTAGGAAGCCCACCGCAAAGGCAGGAAGCGCCTCAGTCATCCACAAACTTGCAGCAAGAATTAAAATAAACAGGGCTCTGCGCTCAGGTATGGGCATCCCCCCATAAATAGGATAGAAAGCCAATAACATACTAATTCCAGTAATAATAAAGAGCTTTATCGTATCGCGATAGGGGTGCTTCTGATAAACTCCCATCAGCTGCTTTAAATGGCGGCGTGAACTTAACTGCACTTGGTTCTCCTAAATTCATTCGAAATGACTGTAGTTCATCACAATTGAAAAACAAAACCCGCTAGGAGCGCTATGACAAAAAATAAGGGCAGCAATTACTTGCTGCCCTTAAGAAAATAAATGGCGGAAGAGGTGAGATTCGAACTCACGGAGGACTTGCACCCTCTTCGGTTTTCAAGACCGACGCCTTAAACCACTCGACCACTCTTCCGCTTGAGTGTGCACAGATAATATCTCCACTTCATTCTTTGTCAAACACAGTCCTTTAAAGAAAATTAAGTTTTTTTGAGTTCTCTATTAATCTAAAGGAATTGTTAGTTTTTGACCGATAAAAATGCGGTTTTGGTCTTTGATTTTGTTCGTTTCCATCAACTTCTTAACGCTCACGCCATGGCGACCCGCTATAACTGATAAGCGATCACCACTTTTAACTGTGTAGGTTTTTGATTTTGGATTCGAACTCGGCACGATAGGCTTTGGTTTTTTCACTGGGTTAACAGTTTTTGGCACTTCGTTTGAACCTGGCTCTGCTTCTTGTCCTTGAACTTGCTCAACATCTTGAGCTTCACCTGCCGCATGTTCTCCAGCTTGACGAGTTACGACCCAAGTCACGCCACCAACGATTAAATGCACTGCCAAAACGGCAACAAATAAAGCGAATGATTTGATTTTCATAAATTAACCTGCACAAAATTAAAAAAGCGATATAAATTCCAATATAGCTTTACCTTACTAATTGCAACTCAAAGAAATTAAAAATTTAAGCCCTCTTTATCATGCCTTACTCAATGTTAAACATGAACGAAGCTGCAGACTACCTGCACTTAAGCCTAAACGAACTAGAAAAACTAGTCCGTAAACGCTCCGTACCTTTCGACTATTTACGTGGTCAAGTGGTCTTTCGCAAAATTGAATTGCGTGACTGGTCCAATCAAGGAATGCTTGAGTCCTGCAAAAAAACCATCACCGCCACCCACAAACGCATCGATTCTCATCTTTTTGATACCCCCGATGATAATCAAGCCTTTCTCTCTCAATGCGTCTTCCCAGGCTGCATGATCCCCGACCTCCCTGGTCGCACACGTAAAAAAACTCTTCAAGCTCTGGCAAAAGCTACTTTTGACACGGGATATGCGACTGATGAAGAAGAAATCTTGCGCCTACTTGAAGAACGAGAAGAACTTTGTCCGACGGGCATTGCCGGCGGTATTGCTATCCCTCACACGCGAATCCATAGTCCTTATCTCTATTTAGAGAATATGATTATAATCGGCAAGTCGGCTAACGGTATTCCCTTTGGTTCGTCTGACCATAAGTTGACCGATATATTTGTAATGCCCTGCACCGTAGATGATCGCCACCACCTCTATATGCTTTCAAGAATTGCTCTACTATTCCAATCTACTGATTTTGCCCAACGCCTTCGCGAAGCTCATGATGCAGAAGAAATGCAAGAAGCTCTAGAGGAATGCGAAACAGAAATAATAAAGAACATGAAATGAGCCCCTACATAAAAATTTGCGGCATTAGCAAAGAAGAACACATCGCCAAATTAATTGAGCGTAAAACTGACGCCATTGGCTTTGTCGCTTACCCTCCCTCACCGCGCTACGTCACTCCTGAGCAAGTTCGCGAACTGTGCAAAATAATTCCCGCAAATATTGCCCGAGTCTTGGTTGTTGTTAACATGAATAAAGAGGATATCCAAGCTTATCTTGACGCCGGCATTGATACGCTTCAATTTCATGGGGATGAAAATGCGGAGTTCGCAAAATCTTTCACTTGTGATGTATGGAGAGCCGTGCGCTTAAAAGATGAAGCTCAAATTGAGCGAGAGCTCGAATTCCCATGCTCAAAATTTGTCCTTGATGCCGCACCTAAAAACGCTTCTTTACCTGGAGGTACTGGAGAACTTGGCGATTGGAAGCTAAGTAAGGCATTTGTAGATAGATCTACAAAGCCCGTACTCATTGCTGGTGGCATTAAGCTAGAAAACTTTGCTGAAGCCCTAAATATTACTGAAGCACAAGGCCTAGACCTTTCTTCTGGAGTCGAAACTTCACCAGGCATTAAATCTTCACAAAAAATTGATCTCTTCTTTAACAAACTTAATAAAAGCAACTGTTAAGTTCACTTACTCTAAAAGCTCAAGGTATAACTCTATGAAAAAAACTATCCTCACCCTTCTTCTCTCAGCCCTATTTTTAGGCTGTGCGAGTAAAACTGTAGACGAGAAAGAATACTCCGGATTCTTAAAAAGCTATAAACATTTAAAAGAGACCGAAGCTTCTGATGGAGTCGATGTACTAGCCTGGACAAGTGATGCCTTCAAAAAAGGTAAGTATCACTCCATATTACTCGAGCCCGTTGCCCTCTACCCTGACTTACCTTCTGATGATGACATGTCTAAGCAAACAACTAAAGTCATGCTTGATCATTTTAATAAGGCTCTCAAATCAGAACTATCTAAAACGGTTAAATTAGCTGATTCTCCTGGTCAAGGTGTAGCTCGATTAAGAATTGCCATTACTTCTATAGATAAAACCATCCAAGATTATAAATGGTACTCCTATATTCCCATTACTTTTGTCGTCACATCAGCTGGTGAATTAACAGGTTTTAGAGACAAAGCAACTGTTCTTAATGTTGAAGCGGAGCTCGTTGACTCCATCACTAACGAAGCACAAATTGCTGTTGTGAGAAAAGACTTTGGATCAAATATCGATGAAGAGAATCAAATCACGATGGATGACATCAAGAAGACGCTTGATAAATGGGCGAAAAACACAGGTAACTACATGAAAAAGAACCTCTAAATTCTTATTCAACTTTTCTATTATGAGTGATGCTTCGCATCACTCATTTTTTTTATACTTCCATTAAGCGGCCACGTCTCATTAGGCGTGCTTTAATGTCACCCTCATTTTCGATGACATAGCCCTGTTCATCCATGAACATTTTTTTGTTGAAGAGGTCCTTGAGATTCTCTTTCTCGACAATCCAGCTATGGAAATACGCTTTCACTTGGGGATGCTTTAAACCATTCGTGAGAAGGAGTTCATTAATGGGGGCATAAATCCCCTGCTCCGCTTGAGTCATTAAGTATTTTGAGAAGGCTTTCAAGTGCTTCGAGCCCTCGGATTGAATGAATTTATCCACGGCTTTTTTATACCAAGCTTGATGAGCTCGTTCCACAAAGCTTTCTATGGCACGACGACGATCACCTTGGGCAGATGCAACTTCCGAAGGTGTTGCGGCACTAAGTTCTTCATTATCACCGGCGTAATTGCGCATAATTGCGGATCTAGCATAACGTGTAATATCCGTCTGAATCCCACGCTTACGATTTTTGAGCACACGCTCTAAAGTAAGCTTAAGATTAGCTTCCAAATAGGATTCATCATATTTCACGGCTAAGACATGAGCTTCTTCTCGCTCAAATTGAAACTCTTCGACTAAGCGTTGGAAAATTGCTTTGAGATCATCAGGGATTTCGTCGGGCAATTCATGCTGATTGAGTGATTTTTCTTTGTCAGAGTCAGATTGATTGGCAAAGTCTTCACTTGATCCCAAGTAATTATATTTCTCTAAACCTTCTTTAATGAATTCATTATTCGGGTCCGGTTTAATCTCAAAATTTAGACCACTAATCTTACGCCCCTCTTTCACTTCTTGGTAGGCAATATTGATATCTGAGTACTTGTTAATTTCCTCGACTGCAGGTTCTAAGACCTTGACTCGAAAGTTTGAATAAAGTGGATATTTACGCTCCAAGCCCAGCATTGTACGCATCTTTTCCATACTAACACTGCGCTTGCCAATCGTCTCATATTGCTTAAGCAATTCATAAACGGATTCTGAGTAACAGTTCTCCATATGAATCAGGTTAATCATCTTGTAGCGCGTATAAAATTTCTTCAGCTGAATTAAGTAACGTTTAAGAGATGGCGTGAAGCGAAAGGTGAAAATCTTCTGTTTTTTATGGTACTTAGCCTCACTCAACCACGTCGCTGTAAAGCGTTCCACATCGTTTTCGACCGTAAAGGGCTTGGACATGATCCCATGGGCAATTCTTTCATACTCTTTGGGAGCATTTTTATCTTTAATCGAAAAGAACTGAATGAAATCTTCTATGGGAAAACGGTACTCTTTAAAGTCATCATCGTAAGGGCTGATACAGGAAACCATATAGGCCACAAGTTTGCGCTCTCGAGTAGTCAAATGCATACTGCGCTTTGCCTCCACAAGGTCATTACCTTTGGCGACATATCGATCTTTTCTACTTTTCGCAACTTTATTCATTTAAACACACCATTTTTGAGAGACTCACACTCTAATTTCATTAGCTTCCCTTTGCAAGTGCACAAGTCTCTAGCTCCATAGCATTCTACCGAGCTTTTCACATTCGAGCTAGCCATCCAAATAGTTTTCTGATCCCTTCCATACTAAACGCAGGGCATCTTGACGAATTCGCGATTTAGGAATCTCGGTCATCAAGAGTTCAAAAGCATTATTCAAATCATTGATCTCTTCATCTTTGATGAAGCTATTTTTTTCTTGTAAATCTTTTAAACGCGCCATTTCACTAGCGAAATAAGCTTTTACTTTTACTTGAGCTTCATCGATGATTTTTACTGATTTTTCTTGTGCGAGTTTTTGCGTAATTCGCAACATTTCAGGCAACAATTGCTCTTTCACTGCGGACTTATCCATCAAACGCATGGGATCGCCCAGCTCTAAATCACATTCTTCGTAAACAATTTCTGTACTTAAATTACGTCCCCTATGATCGACTCGCACAAAAATTGGGGTCGGTGGCAAGAAGCGATTCACCCCACTCTTCGCCGGGAGTAAACACTCCAAGACTAAAACAGCTTCCAAAATAATACTTCGACTTGAGGGATCGACACATATCGCAAAACAATTGTTCCCCGACTCACCTGAAGATAAAATATCCATGCCAGAACGCAAGAGTGGGTGTTCCCAAGTCATCAATGCCACATCTTCTCTCTGTAAGGTTTCGGCACGTTGTGTGGCGATTAAATTACCTTCTCGACTCAAACCAGGTAAATCACAAAGTAAATTTTGGCCTGGCTCGATTTTATAAACGGCATCTTCCACATCGCGACAGTCCACGCCTAGATAATCAAACAAGTCTTCTAAATATTTAAATAAGGCCCCTTCATTATCGGTCTTACGCAAACTCTGACAAATCTCATAGCCTCGCTCAGGATCAAATGAGTAAAGTTCGAGTAAATGATCGCGTCCCTCTTCGAGTTGGCACTTGGTTTCAGTGGCCAATTTAGAAGAGACTTTCAAGAGCTCCGCTAAAGCTTCTGAAGCACCCTCAATCTTTTCCGCCCACTGAACAATTACTTCTTCTAAGTAGGGCTTTAATTCTTGAGTCATTTTTTCACCCCCGTGTAAAGGACGTGCAAAGGCATCTAAACCCAAACTATAAAAGTCAGCTAAAACCGATTCGACACTCGACTTTCTATAAGGGTAAAAGATCTGTATATCTGCTGTTTGTCCAATGCGATCTAAGCGACCAATTCGTTGCTCCAGCAAGCCTGGATTCATCGGTAGGTCAAAGAGAATTAAGTTTTGGCAAAACTGAAAGTTTCTACCCTCGGAACCAATTTCCGAACAAATCAATAAACGTGCCCCAGTATCTTGAGAAAAGAAAACAGCATTGCGATCGCGTTGATTTAAACTCAAACCCTCATGAAACACCGCCATTTTTAATTCCATGTGTTGGCGAATTCCTTGCTCAATCGCCTCAACTTTTTCGCGACTCGAGCAAATCAGTAAGAACTTCTCATCCACTTTTTCTTTTAAAGTCTCGCAGATCCATTGCACTTTGACGTTTTTCTCGGGACAAACAAAAAGGTCTAAATCACTTTCTTCTAAAATTTGTGAGGCTTCTTTTCCCACGAAATCCAAATCTGCAGCTTCGAGTCCAATCGGGCGTGGGCAACGAACGGGGAAGTTTTCCATGACTTTTCGCGTATTTCGAAAAATCACCCGTGAAGTCCCGTGACGATCAATCAGCTCTCTCAATAATTCGTGACGTAATTGGCCTTCTAAAACTTCTTTTTTTAAACGTTCTAAAAGAGGATGCTGATCGCCCAATAACTTCTCACAGAGTTTCATTGCTTTGGCATCGAGCTTTTCAGCCTCTAATAACTTGTCGAGGCCCTTAACTTTGTCGCGGTATTGCGATTGCTCATTTTTAAAAACGTCAAGATCATAAAAGCGATCCGGATCCAATAAACGTAAGCGTGCAAAATGAGACTCTTCTCCAAGCTGATCTGGCGTTGCCGTAAGCAACACGAGGCGCTCCACTTTCTTTGCGAGCTCTTCCACTAAGAGATACTCATTTGAAACTGTTTCGGGCCTCCACGATATGTGATGCGCTTCATCCACAATAATCAGATCCCACTCACCTTGAACAATGGCTTCAGAAACTTTTGCGGAGGCCGCAGCATATTCAGTACTACATATAATGAGTGGATCATCCAAAAAGGGATTATCATTATCTGGATTCGCTTCAACGGCTTTAAAACGCTCATCATCGATAAGCGAAAACCAGAGATTGAATTTACGGTACATTTCCACAAACCATTGGTTTTGTAATGCATCCGGCAACAAGATCAAAACTCGCGTCACATCCCCACGTAAAAGCAATCTATGTAAGATCAAGCCCGCTTCAATAGTTTTCCCTAGCCCAACTTCATCGGCTAATAAAACGCGAGGTTTCGCCATCGAGCTCACTTCATCTGCCACATAAAACTGGTGCGGTAATAAATCCAAGCGCGCACCCTGAAAACCGTAAATCTCTGAACTTAATTGTTCACTCTGATGCATCAGTGTACGACGTCTCAAATCAAATAAATGGGGATCATCGAAGCTGCCCATCATTAGGCGATCTTCGGGGCCACTGAGGCTCAAGTGGTTTGGCAATTGAAATTCACGAACTTCTTGGCCTTTGGCATTTATATAGAGAAAATTTCCATCTTCTTCACGAATTTCAGTGATTTTAAAGTCTTCACCTTCAGCGTCAAAACTTTGCCCGATTCGCAAAGCAACTCGCTTCACTGGGGCACTTTCGCTCACGTAAAGTCGACGCGTTTCAGTTGCGGGAAATAATATCTCTAGATTACCAAACTCATGTTTTAAAACGACACCTAAGCCCAACTCTGGCTCAGATTCAGAAAAATAGCGTTGACCTGCTCTATACATTGTGAAATCCTTTTTTACTTGCTCTCCTATAATCCGAGCTCAATTTTTGTCAACCTGCACTTAAATCGCAGCAATAAACGGAGTTTTAACATAAAAAGCTACATTTTTTGTTTAAAGTCTTAAAAAAAAGCTCAAAAGTTCACTTCAAGTCTTTACTCCACCCTGTTTATCCGATAATTTATAAGACAGATTTTCAAAATAGGATGGACTCACGAGTGAGTCAAAAGGTCAATTGAGTGATGACCGACTGGTTGAAAGGATACATATTGAGCCTCGGCTCATTGAAGCCCTGATTTTTTCAGGGCTTTCTTTTTGCCTAATATAAACTTCCATGACTATCGTAATGAGTTAGGTACACCCTCAAATCAAACTCAAGCTGAAAATACTGCGCTTCCATGTGCTTACACAATTTATAAAAAGCTTTATTGTGTTCTTTTTCTTTTAGGTGCGCGAGCTCATGAACTAAAATCACTAGCAAGAATTCTTTCGGTACATTTTTCAACACACTCGCAATGCGAATTTCATTTTTAGCCTTTAATTTTTTCCCTTGTACACGCGAAATATAACTATGTAAACCAAGAGCCTGTTGCTTAAGAGAAATTTTACTATCAAAGATCACTTTACTCAAAGGACCCGACTTCTTGAGATAAGAATTTTTAAAGCCCATGGCTAGCTCATAAAGAGCTTTATCAGATTTAATATCGTGACTGACTGGGTATTTATTCAAAAGGTAGGCCGCAAGTTTATCTTGATCAATCAAAGTCTGAATCTGCTGAATTAAATCTTCTGGATAACCATTTAAGTACTTTAATTCTGACATAAAGAAGCTCGCTTAAACATAAACTTTAAACGCAAGTAATTTACAAGCATCACTTATTAAATAAGACAACAACAATTGCGATAAGCGCAAGAACCGCCAATACGGCTAAAGTAATTTTCACCCAGCTATAAGGACGTTCACCTTGAACTTCACCCGTACGCGCATTGATCACAACTCGGTAGACTTTATCATGAAAACGATAGGCCGATACCCAAACAGGAAGCAAAATGTGCTTAAAACTGACTTCATTCCAATCCGTATAGAAGTTATGGATTCTTTGCTCATCACCGCCAATATCGCGTTTAATCGACTGACGAATCTCAGGGCTCGCTTCTTCTTTTGCCATATCAAAACCCTGACGCAAACTCACCGAGTAATGTTCAGACTTAAAACCACTCAAGTATTCATCCGCAAAAGGAACGAGTTCCTGGAGGTCCCAGGGCTCGAGTTCCTTGGTGTATTTGCGCGGTAAAGAATCATTCGCCACAATTAAAATATCATCAAACACATTGTAAACATGACCACACACCGGATACCAACGCGTCTTGCGCACCTGACGAGTTTTGCTATTACCTTCTGAGTCTGTATAAGACTCTGTCACATAATAATGTTGCCCGCGCGAGCCACTATAATCTGTCGATGTACTCGTATCGTAAGTCCAGTGGGCTAAATAAATCCCTTGGAGCTTTTCAGAACGTCTAGCGTACTCTTTGAGTTTATTCGGCGCAAACCAACGACTCGAAACCCAAGATTCGAACTGCTTCATACCTTGTTTAGAATCAATCTTGAAAGGTAATAAAGCATGGGGCTTAATCACTTTTTCGCTGTGAGGCTCGGTTACAAAAGGCGTATCACAAAAGGGACAAGATCCCGCTTGAACTTCCTTTCCCAAAGTGGTTTTTGCCCCACAGGAGCCACAGTCCACTTCTTTAATTTCAACCAGGTCCGCGTCTTGAGGGCACTCCTCAAGTTCGCGCATCTTCGCCAAGTAATCGTGTTCGACTACCGCTTCAGCTGGCACCTCTAATTCATTAGCGCTACCGCAATAGGGGCACTCCATTTTGTTGGAACCGGGTAGAAATAATAAATCTGCTCCACAGGAGTTGCAGGGAAATTGTCGTTTAGCCATAAATACCGCTCTACATTGGTGGCGGTGGAGGTACTGACCCACCAGGAACTGGCGGTGGACTCGGAGGTCCAAACAAATTAGCTAACTCCGCAACTTGTGCTGCAGGTAACCAGTTCGCCATGCCTTGTTTCCAAACCATGCTTTCACCAGTGATCTGACCCGCTTGAACGTGTTGAGCAAAAGCATTCATATCATAGGGACCATAGGATTGGCCGTTAACACTCACATGAAACTCAACATTAGCCGCACTATGACCTGGAGGTGGGGGTGGAGCCGAACTCGCTTGGGGAGCTGCTTGACCTCCGCCCATGGCGTTGCCCATTTGATTGGCCATGGCAAAACCCATGCCCATGCCCATACCACCGCCCATGGCTCCTCCTGCTTCACCAGGATTATTAGCAGCAGCTTCCATCGCATTCGCAGCTTGAAACTGTGAGTATTGATTCATATTACCCAATATCCCCATGCTAGAACGCTTGTCTAAAGCTTCTTCAACTTCCGGTGGTAAGGCAATATTTTCGATTAAAAACTTAGGGAGCTCAACTCCATATTCTTTGAATTCGGGCTCAATTTTGTCGTGAATAATATCAGCGATTTCATCATAATTTGACGCTAAGTCCAAAGCTGGAACTTTAGCTTCACCTAATTTGTCGGTAAAACGTGAGACAATAATATTTCTAAGTTGATCCGTAATTTCATCCGCTTCAAAAACACCGTCAGTTCCCACTAATGTTGTAATGAACGCACTAGGATTAACGACTTTAATTGCATAAGTCCCGAAGGCTCTTAAGCGAATCGGTCCAAATTCTGGATCGCGCATCA
Source organism: Lentisphaera araneosa HTCC2155 (assembly GCF_000170755.1). NCBI lineage: Bacteria > Pseudomonadati > Lentisphaerota > Lentisphaeria > Lentisphaerales > Lentisphaeraceae > Lentisphaera > Lentisphaera araneosa. Next base: position 22,440 of record NZ_ABCK01000035.1, on the reverse strand, counting down.
TAATCGGATTTTTCGTTCCCCATTTACGATCCACTATCTGTGTAGTTGTAACAAAAATAACTTCAGCTTTAAAAGGACTTTCAAAGCCATACTTCCAGCCTTTCAGTGTCGAAAGAATCGGCAAGTTACTGGTCTGAAGTTCATACATACCCGGTTCAAAAACATCGGCAATTTGGCCTTCATTCACAAAGACTGCCGCCTGACCAGGTCGTACGGTGAGCTTTGCGCCGTATTTAATTTCATTGCCATAACGCTCGAAACGCCATGCTAAAGTTTCGCGATCATCATTGGTCCATTCAATGATATCGACAAATTCGCCCGTAAGTTTATCCCATAAACCCATATCTCTCTCCTATTTTAATGTAAAACTTGCCTCTGTAATCGAGGGTACTCATATATTTATATTATAGAACTTCAGCAACATTTTCAAGTTGTACAGTCTTTTTTTCATCTTAGTGCGAATCAAACAATTAAGAAAAACAACAACTGACTCATGACTCACAACACTTAACAAATTTTTAATACTATCACTTGAAAAATACTCGTATTGAGATTATATCTTAATATAGACTAACGAAAAGCACGTGATAGACATTATGAAAAAACCCATTTGCAAGCTCAGCAAGAGTGACCTAAGAGACAAGCTAGAAGAACTAGCTTCCATTGTTTCTAGTCCTCAATACCTCTGTGCCAAATGTGGTCGTGCAGCCAACAAAAAACGCAATTTGTGCAAAAGCATCGAAATCTAATTTTTTATTAAGATTTAGTCTAGTTTTCTATTTCATCATAGGCATTGTTTTCCCTTTAAATCGACTTAGGTTTAGAGCAAATTAAATAAAGGAAAACATTATGCTTAGCGACAAAATGATTGGTTTACTTAACAATCAAATCAACTTAGAATTCTATTCTTCCAACCTCTACCTTCAGATGAGTGCCTGGTGTGAATACAAAGCACTCGAGAGCTGTGCGGAGTTCTTACGTCTTCACGCTGAAGAAGAAATGACTCACATGAACCGCCTCTTCAAATACGTTGCCGACACAGGTGCACTCGCTAAAATTGGTGCGATTGACTCCCCTAAATCTGATTTTGAAGATATCATCGAGCTTTTTAAAGATATTTATGCTCATGAACAATTCATCACAGCGCAAATCAATGATCTCGCCCACGCCGCTTTTAGCGAAAAAGATTACTCTACCTTTAATTTCCTCCAGTGGTACGTTGGTGAACAACACGAAGAAGAGAAACTCTTTAAATCAATCCTCGACAAACTCGAAATGATTGGAACAAGCGGGAACAGCCTCTATTTCTTCGATAAAGAAATCGCTCTACTCACAAATGGTGAAAAATCTCACCAATCCACTGTTAACCTTTTCCCAGGTAACGAAGAGTAAGTCAATCTTCGCCACCTTTTACATATCAAAGCAATTACTTCGGTAATTGCTTTTTTTTGTACTTACATATTATAAGTACGCTCATTGCTCCTTCCCATTTTAGCTATAGCATACTCGAAATTTATACATCCTTGAAATAAAATTAAAATAGAATTTTTACGAGTCAATGATTTTAGCTTTCCCCGTATTTAGTCATTGTAACCAATAAAAACAGGAAGTTCATATGATGAAAAAATTACTACTGCTTATGCTCAGTTTCTTAGGCCTCGGAGGCTTGGCGGCTGAAAAACCAAATATCATTATTATTTATGCTGATGACATGGGACATGGTGACATATCCGTGATGAATCCCGACAGTAAAATCCCAACGCCCCATCTCGATAAACTTGCAACGACAGCCTTGCGCTTTGATGATGGTCACAGTTCTTCGGGCATCTGCACTCCAAGTCGCTACGCTTTACTCACAGGTAATTATCACTGGAGACGCATGCACGGCATTGTGAATTCTTTTGGCGCATCTGTCTTTGAGAAAAATGAAATGACTCTTCCCCGCATGCTTAAACAACAAGGCTACAAAACCGCCTGTATCGGTAAATGGCATTTGGGCTTTGATTGGAAAGCGATTATGATTGATCCAAAAGCCAAAGTAAAATCAGGAAAAAAGAGCGCTTACTCTCCCAAAGCTTTCGACTGGTCTAAGCCCATTCCTGGAGGGCCTTTAAGCATTGGTTTTGATTATTATTTCGGTGATGGCGTGATTAATTTCCCTCCTTATTGCTGGATCGAAAATGATCGTGTGACAGAAACCCCGACCGTCATGCTCGACCTCAAAGGAACCAAACCACCCGAAGGTGGTTGGGAATGCCGTCCAGGTCCTGCTGTAAAAGACTGGGATCACTACGCCGTTCTGCCGACACTCACGGACAAAACTCTCGACTACTTAGACCAGCAAAAAAAGGATGAAGCTTTTTTCCTTTACTTTGCTCTTCCTGGTCCCCATGCGCCGATCATTCCGAACAAAGAATTTATTGGGAAATCACAAGCAGGTCCCTATGGCGATTTTGTGTATCAAATTGACTGGATCACCGGCCAAGTTGTTAACAAACTCAAAGAAAAAGGTCTTTACGAAAACACACTACTTATCTTTACTGCCGATAATGGCCCCGAGCACTACGCCTATACAAGAGCGACAAAATTCAAGCATTACAGCCCTGGAAAACTTCGTGGGCTCAAACGCGATGTTTACGAAGGCGGCCACCGCGTTCCCTTTTTTATTTCTTGGCCCAATAAAATTAAAGCTGCTACTACGAATGAAACAATCAGTCAAGTTGACCTCATGGCAACTATCGCCAAAATCACTGGCGCTTCACTCAAAGAAAATGAAGCTGTGGATAGCTATAACATGCTCAACATCCTCATGGGAGAGAAAGCACAAAACGCTGTTCGTGAAGCCACAGTTCAAAACACTTTTGAGAATCAATTTGCTATCCGTCGCGGCGACTGGCTTTTCATTGATGCCAACACGGGACACCGCAGTCGGGTCAGTGCCGATTACTTGGCAAAGCATGGCTTTCACCCCATCAATAAAAAGGCTCCTGGCTTGCTCTACAATCTCAAAGATGACCTCGCACAGAAGAACAATCTTTATGATCAAAACCCTGAAATCGTTAAAGAGCTCAAAGCCCTCTTGACGAAGTACCGCGAATCAAAACGCAGTGCCCCTTTACTGGATTAGAGCTTAGCCTCAATAGATCTTGCAGCAGTCATACACTGCTGCAGGATTTCTTGACTATCACTTGCTTTAAGTTTGTGACTATTAATCGTCACACCAATGCTGCCAATAATCTTTTCACCGGCAAATACAGGGACGCAAATCCGACTTATTTCTGCGCGCTGATAGCGTTCTTTGCGAAGCAAAAACTTATTTTTGCGAATCTCGCAAAAATCATCCTCGACTTTTGTTTTTTCAAAATTAAAAGCTTCGTCACTTTTATCCATAAAACCTTGGCTCTTGACCTCACTCAAAAAGGGTAGAATGCAATAAATAAAGGCATTATTCGGCGAGTGTATTTCACTGCTCATCAATTTTAAATAGTGGTAGGAATTCGCCATTTCTTTTTTAGCTATCAACTTAATCAAATCTCCGTCGAACTCAAAAAAGGCTGCTGATTCTTGCGTACCATTTGCTAAAATCTTGACGGCTTCCGCCGCAATATCATGGAGAGCATTTTCTTGCAGTATGGTTTTTGCCAAGTTGATGCTTTCGCTTCCTAAACTATAGAGCCCTGTTTCAGAGTTTTTTACAAAAAAATCCCATTCGAGGTAAGTTTTTAAAATGCGCGACAGCACATTAGAACTCAGAGATGAATGATTTTTGATCTGCTGAAAACTCACTTCACCCTGCTGATTCGCTATGAATTTCAGAATAACTAATGCCTTAGGTAGAGTTCCGCTTAAATTTTTCATCATTGCCCATAGTTAAATTATTGAACTTATAAAAAACCTTCTATCCACATATTTTCAAGCAGAGCTCTAAAAATTAAATAAGACCTGAGCTTGAAAATTGAACTAAGTTAATTTATTTTACTTATAATTCAATTAATTAACCAAGGTAGTTTCATGAAGTCAGTTTTGTTTTTCCTCCTTTGCCTGCCATTACTTGCAGAACAAAAACCCAACATCCTTTTCATCATGTCTGACGACCACACCTCCCAAGCTGTGGGTGTTTACAATAGTCGTCTCGCAAAATTAAATCCCACACCAACAATCGACTCCATCGCCCAAGAGGGTATAATTATGACCAATGCCTTTTGTAATAATGCCATCTGCACTCCAAGTCGAGCTGCCATTATGACGGGGCAATACAGTGCGGTGAACGGCGTCACCACTTTGGGTGGCAAGCTAGATTCTGAACATCAATACCTAGCTAATGAAATGAAAAAAGCTGGCTACCAAACGGCTGTCATCGGTAAGTGGCACCTCAAACACCGCCCTGCCGCTTTTGACTACTACAAAGTTCTTCCAGGCCAGGGCAAGTACTTCAACCCTGAATTCTACGAAGGTAAACTTGGCGACACTAAAGGTGAGAAAGTAAAAATGGAAGGTCACTCTTCTGATTGTGTTGCGGATTCAACACTTCATTGGTTTAAAAACATCCGCAAAAAAGACCAAGCCTTTTTCCTCAAATTTCACTTCAAAGCACCCCATGATATGTTTGAATATGCTCCTCGTTATGAATCTTACTTAGCGGACACACATATTCCGGAACCAGCGAGCCTTTGGGATAATAAAAATAATGGTTCCATTGCCACACGCGGATATCAAGATGAATTAATCAACAAAATCGGAACTTCTATTGGTCGTAGAAACCACCGCCGTAACTACGCTAAAAAATGGGCAAAAGATCCTGATTTAAGTAACAAGCAAGCTAAATCACAAGCTTACCAAAGCTACCTAAAAGCATACTTACGCTGTGTCAAAGGCGTCGACGACAACCTCAAGCGTGTCATTGATTACCTCAAAGCAGAGGGTCTCTACGACAATACCGTCATTATTTATACAGGTGATCAGGGTTTTATGCTGGGTGAACATGACTACCAAGATAAACGTTGGGCTTATGAGGAATCTATGCGCATGCCTTTTATTGTACGTTACCCAAAAACTATTCCAGCTGGAAGCGCATCCGACGCCATTATTGAAAATGTCGACTACCCTTTAACCATGCTGGACTATGCTGGCGTGGCACGACCGAAGTACATGCAAGGCTATAGCTTTCGATCCATTCTTGAGTCCGGCGTCGAAAGTGAAAACTGGAAAAAAGCCGCCTATTACCACTATTGGATGCACATGGCACATCACGATAACCCTGCCCACATTGCGATTCGCACCAAACGCTACAAACTCATCCTTTTCTATGGGGCGAAAACAGACAGCGACCAGGCACAGACGCCACCCGCCTGGGAACTTTACGACCTCAGTAAAGATCCTAAAGAGAGCAATAATCTCTACGACAATCCAGAGTATCAAGAAATTATTAATAAGCTCAAAGCTGAACTCAAAGACTTGCGCCATAAATATAAAGAAGATGATCCTAAATTCGCCTGCAATAAAGTAATTGACGAATTTTGGGACTACAGCAGTGAAGATCGACAAAAGGCAATTGAACTTTCTCATGCTTATAAAAACTATAAAGCCCCTCTCAAAAAGAAGAAAAAATAAACTAGGAATCCATCAATGAAATATTGTTTGCTCATACTTTCCTGCCTCCATTTATTTGCGGTGGAAAAACCCAACATCCTTTTCATCATGTCTGATGACCACACTGCACAGGCCATCGGGGCCTATGGTGGACGTTTAGCTCCACTCAACCCTACACCCAACATCGATAAAATTGCTCGTGATGGCATCATCATGACCAACGCCTTCTGCTCAAATTCCATCTGCACTCCCAGTCGCGCCTCGATAATGACCGGACAATATGCTCACATCAACGGAGTTCTTGACCTCAAAGGTAGCATTGCCTCTGACCAACAATACCTCGCTCATGAAATGCGTAAGGCGGGCTATCAAACCGCAATGATTGGTAAGTGGCATTTAAAGAAGCGTCCTGCAGCCTTTGATTACTACAAAGTTTTACCCGGTCAAGGAAAATATTTTGACCCCAATTTCTTCGAGGGCAGCTTGGGAGATGAAAAGGGTTCACCCGTCGTTATGAAAGGGCATTCCTCAGATTGTCTCACTGATTCAGCTATTGATTGGCTCAGTAACAAACGTCACAAAAATCAAGCTTTCTTTCTCAAGTTTCATTTTAAAGCTCCCCATGATTTCTTTCACTATGCACCACGCTATGAAAGCTATCTGGCCGATGTCAAAATCCCTGAGCCAAGCAGTCTTTGGGACAACAAAAATAATGGTTCACTAGCGACAAAAGGCCACAAGGATGAACTCATTCATCATATCGGAACTTCTATTGGCATGCGCAATACGCGACGTAATTACGCTAAAACTTGGGCGAAAGGCATTAGCGATCCTACTACAGCAAAAAGAACAGCTTATCAAACCTACCTCAAAAAATACTTGCGCTGTGTCAAGGGCATCGATGATAACATGAAACGTTTGGTGGATTACCTCAAACAAGAAAAGATCTACGACAACACCATCATCATCTACACTGGTGACCAAGGTTTCATGCTCGGCGAGCACGATTACCAAGACAAGCGCTGGGCCTATGAAGAAACCATGCGTATGCCTTTCATTGTACGCTACCCAAAGGCGATTAAAGCGGGTTCAAAATCTGATGCAATTATCGAAAATATTGATTACCCCGCCATGATGCTCGATTATGCCGGTGTCAAAACGCCTACTTACATGCAGGGACGAAGCTTCAGATCAATTCTTGAAACAAAGCAAGAACCAAAAAACTGGAAACGAGCCGCTTATTATCAGTACTGGATGCACATGGCTCATCACGATAATCCCGCTCACATTGGCATGCGCACAAAAAAATATAAACTCATCCTTTATTACGGAGCCAAACCCGAAGATTCTCAGCCTGAAACTCCCCCAGCCTGGGAATTATATGACCTCGAAAAAGACCCCCAAGAATTAAATAATATCTATGAACTAGCCAGCCCCGACTTGATTGCGAAGCTAAAAGATCAATTCGCTCAAATGAGGCAAGAAAATGGTGCTGACCATGAAAAATTTATCGCTAACCAAGTCATTAATGAGTTTTGGGATTATAGCGAAGCAGATCGTCAAAAAGCCATCAAAATTTCAAATAAATACGCTGCATTCCGCAATGCGAAAGAGAAAAAATAGGAGAATTTATGAAACGCGTCATCATCATTTTTGTATTTATCAGCTTGTTCTTCAGTTGCACAAGTCTGCAGCAGCCAGACCTACAACTCGCCTCAATGGAGTTTAAACATATCCCAAAGGGTGAATTTGACATGGGCACTGCAAAAGGCAGTAGCGATCAACAACCCGTAAGAGAAATCACTATTTCACAAGACTTTTGGCTCGCCAAATTTGAATTCACTCAAGCGCAATGGCTGGGCTACATGAATAAGTCAATCCAAGAACAACGTGACTTAGCGAATCCCGATTGGTCATTGCGCGGAGTAGGCCCACATCACCCTATCTATTATGTTTCTTGGAATGAATGCCAAGAACTCATTGCCAAACTCAATCGTTATTACGCCAAAGAAATTCCGAGTGGATATAAAATTGCCTTGCCCACGGAAGCCCAATGGGAATACGCTTGCCAGGCCAACTACAGTCCAAAACCCCTTATGGATTTAAGTACGATTGCTTGGTTTGATGGCAATTCAGATGAACAAGCTCACCCCGTAGGAAAAAAGAACGCCAATCGCTGGGGACTGCACGATATGTACGGTAACGTTTGGGAATGGTGTTCAGACCGCTACGATCACTATGACGCCAATGAACTTATCGATCCAAAGGGTCCCGAAACAGGGAAAGTCCGCTCCTCGCGTGGAGCTAGTTGGCACGAAGGCGCTGGCGACTGCTACTCCGCCAAACGCGATTGGTACTCAGCTGATGGCCGTTTATATAACTTAGGTTTTCGCTTAGCGATTGTTCCTAAAGATTAACGCGGTTCTAAATAACCATTCGAACGCTGTTTTGGATTACCTTTATAATCTTTATTGAGGTAATTCGCATGCGACTTCTCTAAGCTTTTCATCTGTCCTTGCTCTTTATTTTTGAGGCTTACTGCAGCTTTTTGCGCATTATAACGCTTGTCTTTTTCTGGAAATTTTGCCTGCTTCTCTTCGAGCCAAGATTTTAATTTTTTAGCGAGCTCTTGAGCTTTCTCTGGATGACTCGATGCCAAATCATTTTGCTCACCAATATCATCAGAAATCTTGTAGAGTTCCTTGCGACCATCTTCATAGTAATGGATGAGCTTCCACTGGCCTGAGCGAATAATGGAAGAAGGCTCACCACCCTGATTACCGTAATGTGGGTAATGCCAAAACAAATCACGCTTAGGCATTTCCTTGCCCTGCATCGCTGCCTTTAAACTAAGGCCATCCACATGTTGCGCGGGCTTGAGTTCTAAACCCGCGAGGTCGAGAATAGTAGGGTAAAAGTCAGCGCCTGTTGCTGGCACTCCAATAAACTTCTCCTCATCAGCAATTCCTGGAACGTGAATATAAAAAGGCTGACGAATCCCCCCTTCCCACTGACGCCCCTTGCCACCACGTAGAGGTAAACAAGCTGTTGCGTAGGCATCGCCTGACGAAACGCCACCATTATCTGAAGTGAAAATCACTACGGTATTTTTATCTAAGCCTAATTCTTTTAATTTTTTAAGCACCACGCCCACACCTTCATCCATACTCTCCATCATGCCTGCATAAACCGGATTATCTTGGACTTGGCGCACCGCTTGTGTACGATCAAAGATGAAACGCTTATCGTTTTCCACCAAGCCCATTTTTTCGGCTTTCGCGCGGTACTTCTCCCATAATGAACGCGTCGTTTGAATCGGTGCGTGAACCGCATAAAAAGACATGAAAGCAAAAAATTTCTCATCCTTATTCGCTTCAATAAACTTCGCCGTTTCCATGCCTAAACGCACACTCAAACTTTCCCCGTCTGGCCCATCTTTCATTTTTGGATTGCCATAGGGTGAGAAAAAACCTGCTTCTTTACCATTGCCGTAAGGGCCACCTCTTTCATAACCACCCACATTAATGTCGAAACCGTGATCTTCTGGATAGGAACCCTCACCGCCCAAATGCCATTTGCCCGTGAAAAATGTTTTATAGCCCGCAGTTTTCATCGCTTCCGCAATCGTCATATCTTCTGCAGGTAAAGCTCGAACATATTCCGCTGGCATAACTTTTGTATTGCGTTTCCAACGCAAGCCCGAAGGCGCTCCAATATACTCAGTAATGCCATGTGTCGCCGGAAACTGACCGAGCATGATACTCGCTCTAGAAGGACTGCAAACTTGGCAAGTGGAATAACCATCCGTAAAGCGCGCCGAGCTCTTTGCTAAAGCATCTAAGTTAGGAGTCTCATGAAAAATGCTCCCCTCAGCACCAATATCTTTTATCCCCAAATCATCTGCAAGAATAAACACAAAGTTCATCGGTTTTGCGTACACCGCACAATTGATGAGTAAAAATAAGACAATCAGTTTTTTCATTTATGGCTCCTAAAATTTTCTTTATACTAATTCGACACCGAACTATCTCAACACCTATAGAACAGAGCCCAAAGCAATCTTATAACTCCATTCGCAAAAATAATCACATCTTGTGACTATTTTCATTATTTATGCTCAGCTTTTGTAAACATAAGCTATTAATTTCCTCCAAGCTATAAGATGATATATGCAAGGATTCATTTGATGAATTATTTAAAAACTCCAAAGGCGACATCAACTTGCGAATTTGATCATGTCTATTTTCATAGATTAATTCCGTTAGCCGCGCATAGATCATCGTCGTCTTAATATCCCGATGCCCAAGTATTTCTTGTATGGCCATGATCGGAACGCCTTTCTCCATCATATGAGTCGCATAGCTATGCCTCAAATTATGCACACTTACGCGCTTCATGATTCCACTCTCCAAAACCGCCATACGAAAAGCTCCCTGAACTGCGCCGATATACATGTGCTTATCTATATTAACCATATTAGATTTATCCCTAATCTGAGGAAAAATATAATTGGGGCTTCGATGGCTGAGCCAAAAATCATTTATCATCTGCAAACTTAAGTCCGGCAAAGGTACCAAGCGATCCCGGCAACCTTTACTATTACGAATATGAAGAATTTTGCGCTCAACGCAAATATCACTAGGCCTCATTTTTAATGCCTCACTAACCCGAAGCCCCATACTATATATTGCCGTCAAGCAGACACGATGGCGCCACCGTTTCACGTAACTCAACACGTGGGCGATTTCTTTTTGTGTCAAAACACTTGGTAATTTATGAACGGTCTGAATTCGTATAATCTTGCCCCAGTTAAATTCTCGAGAGAGCACATATTTATAAAAAAATGCTAAGCCACAACGATCACTCTTTACGGTTGGTACCGCATACGTTCTCAAAAGCTTCAAAAAATATTTTTTAAGATCTTCTTCTGTGATCTCATCTAATTCCAAAGTAAGCATTTTATTGATTCGGCGTAAAGCTCGTAGGTAGGAATCTCTTGTCCTGTGAGCTTTACCTTGTAAAAACAAGGCGCTTTTCATTAAATTGTAGAAGTGATCAAATTTGCTTTTCATTTTATGTCCTTTTGTTTGTGGTTTAATGACTCAAACCTAAGGATACATATCATGACTTAACTAAACTCTTAATAATGAAGCGAATTCATCTCCATTCTTATGCCTAACTAAGCTTGTTTAAAAGAAGCCCTTATACCAAGCGGTGCATAAAGCTTCGTAGGCTTTCTAGTGACTCCGTCGTTTTACTGAGACGGTCCATCATTAAAGCACCCTCTAAGGCACTAATAAATATAGAAGAGAGCTCTTCGTTCGAAAACTTCTCCTGAGGATACTGAGCGATTACTTCGCTTAGCCATTTGCGTAAAGCGCAAAAAGTCTCATTCACTCGACTTATCATTTCTTCACTCAAATGCTTTTGATCTATCGCCAACATCCCACAAACACAAAATTTCTGCTCTTGAGCAATTTCAATAAATTGATCAATGATTCCATCAATGACATCTTGTAGACTCGAACTTTCATCTAGAATTGACTGTAAATTTTGAGTAAACTCTTCTGTAAAAGCTTCTAAAACCGCAATAAATAAATCATTTTTATTTTTGAAATAATAATGCACACTGGAGGACTTGACTCCAACTGTGTCGGCTAAGTCACGAAAGCTAAAGCCATTAACTCCACCTTCTTGCAAGGCTCGGCATGCCTCTAAAATAATTTCTTCTTTTTTGCTCATTTTAAACCTCTACTTTTTATAAATCTATCACTAGATAGATAAAAATCTACTTTTTTTGATATTTGTAGTTGTTTTTAGTCAACACTCGCATTATCTATCACTAGGTAGCTAATCTATCTACTGATAGATAAGTTATTAAAATAAGGAAAACTCATGAAACTTTATCACACACAAATTGCCCCCAACGCTCGTCGTGCCAGAATTTTTATTGCCGAAAAAGGTCTCCTCGAAAATCTCGAACTCATTACGGTGAAATTGGGTGACGGCGAACATAAATCAGCTGATTTTTTAGCAAAAAACCCCTATGCTACTGTTCCTGTTCTAGAACTTGATGACGGGAGTTTTATCACTGAATCGCATTCAATTTCCCGCTATTTTGAAAGTTTAAGCTCAGGCATAAAACTATTTGGAGAAACTGCAAAAGAGCAAGCGACCATTGATATGTGGCAACGCCGCGCTGAATTGGGGGTTTTATTCTCCACTGGCCAATATTTTCATCATGCCACCCAAGGCATTGGGGACGATCGTTACCGTAACAACGAGTGGGGGCTTCATCAGCAAAGTCAACTACTCCTGCATTTAGCGATCATGGAGAAACAGTTACAGCATAATCCCTTCTTAGCTGGAGAAATCTATTCCATTGCAGACATCACCCTACTTTGCTCTTTAGACTTTGCACTTCATTTAAACTTGCTCACTCTCAATGACTACCCCAAGCTTTCTCGTTGGCATCAAGAAGTCAGTCAACGCCCATCGAGCGCCGCATAAACTATCAACTACTGGACTTCCCCCTGATTTATGGGGAGAGGTCTTTAAGGATCATCTATGAACTCACCATTTCATGAAGGCGAAATAAGTTTACAAAAAAGCCTAGGCATTGATCAACGCATGGACACATTTGGGCGCAAAGTCATTCGCGATTTCATGCCTGATCAACATCGGAAATTTTATTGTGAACTGCCCTATATTTTTTTAGGTCATCAAGACCCACAAGGAGATTTATGGGCATCCGTTTTATCTTCCCAAACAAACTTCATAAGTTCTCCTAATGAAAATGAATTAGCCATTAAAAACCTAATCCATGAAGAAGACCCACTATCAAAATCAATCGAACAAGGCTTAGTCGATGTCGGGCTCTTGGGAATTAATTTGGAGAATCGACGCAGAAACCGCCTGTCCGCTCGTATTAGCTCTGCCAATAAGGATCAGCTACAAATCCGCGTCAAACAGAGTTTTGGTAATTGCCCAAAATTTATTAGCAAAAGAAGATTACTTAGCAATAAAAATCATTCACCACAAGAAAAATCTACCCAAAGCAATTTCTTCACTTCATCTATGCGCAAGTTAATTAAGCAAGCCGACACTTTCTTTGTCGCAAGTAGTTCAGGAACTCACAACGACCAAAAATCATCCGGAGCGGATGTTTCTCACCGAGGTGGAGATCCAGGTTTCATCCAAATTGAAAATGATACCACGCTCTGCATTCCAGATTACTCAGGAAATGGACACTTCAACACACTGGGGAATTTCTTAATCAACCCTCGCGCAGGGCTTTTATTCATAGATTTTGAAAATGCCACCTTGATTAGTATGACTGGAAAGGCTGAACTTTTCCTTGATACGCCAAAAGAAAAGCACTTCCCTGGTGCCGAAAGGCTCTGGCGTTTTTATCTCAAACAAGCGATATGCATTCCCAATGCGCTTCCATTTAAATGGCAAAAAATCTAGCTATCGCCCCTATAACTCAATGCTTAATCGACATCAAAAAGCTAGGGCAATAAGCTCTCGAATCTTTGCAAAGGGCACTTTTTCACAGGCGGCAAATCCTTCTAGGGACTGAACTTTATTGCGGCTAAAGGCTGGGACTTTAATCCCTGCCAAGAAGCGACAAAAGAGCTCTGAACTCATTTGGTATTGACTCCCACTTGGTAACTTTTGTTTGAAGTCCTCTAGGTATTGCTGCACTTGCTCTTGGCTAGGCAAAGAAACTGCTTGGGAATAACTTAACTTAGCTAACTGACCTCGACAGACAGAACAATGCCCACATTGAGTCACCGCATCTTGATCATCAAAGTATTTGGCTAGTCCACAACTCAGACATTTCTGCGATTCAAAAAATTTCACCAAATTCGCAATGCGTTTGATTTCGCTCGCTTCTTTTTGCAAAAAGTATTGCGACAGGGAATCCACTAAAGATGAATCATTGAGTTCGGTTTCATTCACTTGATAGACGTCAGTAATCTTTTTACTCTCAAGGATAATCCAGTTCTTTTCATGTAAGTATTCAAGCGCGGTCACCATGCGATTGCGCTCCCCGCTCACTTGTTGGAAATTAGGCTCACACCAAACGCGTTTTCGCGACGATGATTGAAAGATCTTACTCAAATACTCTTGGCGTTCACCCTTAAATTTTTGAAGGATTTCATTTTCCTCTAAATTAAATTTAAAGCGGAAATCAGCGTAGTAAGAAAAGAGTGATTTAATAACACCTAACAACTCAAGTTGGACCAAAAGTGTTTTTAGCGGCAATTGACGAATATTACTCGCACTTGAGAGTGTGTTGAGCTGAACTTCCCAGCGTCCCTGCAGACTTTCCTTTTGAATCGCATTAATCACATGAGCGACGCCACTGGGCTCAGGTGTATCACCATAAACAAAATTCTCAACCGTGGTTAAACCATCCAAATTCGCCAAGGTTAAACATTGGGACTTCAAGCCATCACGCCCTGCACGACCAATTTCTTGGCTGTAATTCTCGATGGATTTCGGTAAATCAAAATGAATCACAAAGCGTATATCGGACTTATCAATCCCCATACCAAAGGCAATAGTGGCCACAATAATTTGATCCTGACTTTCCATAAATTGGGACTGAATCATTTGACGCTTATCATTGCCTAAACCGGCGTGATAAGCCACGGCATTGAGCCCTCGCTGAGCGAGAAAACTCGCCACTTCTTCTGCACTGTTCTGCAAAGTCACATAAACAATGCCCGAACCACTCTGCGCCTGCAAGATTTCGCCGAGCTTATTTAATTTCTCATTTTGCGCTGTTGGCAAAATACTCAAATCTAAATTGCTGCGATAAAAACCTGTCTGAACAATATTCTGAGGATCAATCGAAAACTTCCGACACATATCTTCTTTCACTTTTCGCGTTGCCGTCGCCGTCAGCAAAAGCACTAAGGGAATCTGAAACTGATTCCTGTAATCGGGAAGCTTGAGATAATCTGGACGAAAATTATGTCCCCATTCCGATATACAATGTGCTTCATCGACCACGAGCATCGAGAGCTCAATGCCTTCAATAAAATTTCGAAAACGCTCATTCTTGAAGCGTTCGACTGACACCATAAGTATCTTAATTTCGCCTCGTCGAATACCTTCTTGAGTCATACGCTGTTGCTCAAAACTCTGAGTCGAATCTATACTCGACGCCGCAATACCTTTAGAATGAAGAAAATCCACCTGGTCTTTAATCAAAGCCAGCAAGGGAGACACCACCAAGGTGAGCTTGGGCAAGTGCAACGCCGCGAGTTGATAACAAAGTGATTTGCCTGAGCCCGTGGGAAAGATAGCCAAGCTACTTTGCCCCTGAAGCAATTGACTAATCGTCTGTTCTTGGCCTTCGCGAAATTGCCCAAAACCAAATTTTTCTTTTAGTGATTCAGTTAAGGAATTCATTGACTACGACCATTTATTAGCGTTAGCACTTTCTCACTGGCGCTTGAAATATGTTCTTGGGTTTTACCCCATGGCAGGAAAGCGAAGTCGCGATCATTGAGAATTCCTAAGTCACGAAAGTCGAGTTCCTCCATTTCTTTCCAATAATTGCGAATGCGGTAACGGGTAATCGCCGTCGTAATCTGCTCATCCGAATAATTTGCGACATTCGCAAAAGGGTACTGTTTAATCTTTTGATCTTCGGATTCCACAATTGCGGTGGGTAACTCCCATTGATCCTTGAGCCATTCTCCCTGTCGTTTTTTATAAAAGAGCATTTCACCTTGTGAATTCTTCACTAAGAATCGCACTAATTTGAGTTCCGAAATCGCCACTTTTTGCTTTTCTTTTTTCACGGGAACAAGTTCAACTTTATGCTTAAGCCGAGCTTCGCAGGAATTCTGTAAAGGACATTCACCACACTTAGGATTGCGAGGTTTACAAATGGCTCGACCCAAATCCATTAGCGCTTCATTAAATTTGCGTGGTCCGCAAAGCTCAAGCGTCTTGGCAAAAGTTTTATTTTGAATCAAAGAGTGAACTGCTTTCTGAAGTTTGGGTCCCTGCTCGACTTCAATGAAAAAATAACGACTTAAGACGCGCTGCAGGTTTCCATCCACCGCGAGCGCTAATTGATTTCTGCCAATCGCCGTGAGGGCGGCCGCTGTATATGGGCCGACTCCAGGAACTTTCTGGAGTTCTTCTTCACCATCGGGGAATTCGCCCCCAGACTGATGAATCATCGTTACCGCCTTATACAAATTTTGAGCTCGGCGATAATAACCCAAGCCTTTCCAAGCTAAAGCTAGATCATTTTCGTCGGCATTTGCGAGGCTCGCGAGGTCAGGGAATTTTTCAAAAAAGCTTTCGTAGCGCGGCAAAACTGTTGCCACGGTTGTTTGCTGCAACATCACTTCCGAGACGAGCACACGATAGAGATCACGTACTTCACTGCGCCAAGGCAAATGAGAATAATTATCTTTTGACCAAGAAACTAAATCTTGGAAATCTTTCTCTATATTTTTTCTCATCTCATTCTCATATGAAGCATTAACACAAACTCGAGTAGCTAAAGTGTAGTTCAGCTTGACTGCGCTTCAATAAACAAACTTGAAAAACCTTAAGTTCCATACATTTTTCAAAGCAAAAACAAAAGGTTCCCTTCCTATGCTCAATATGGACTTCAGTAAACAATGTGTCATTCACTGGGACGAGCAAGATTGGCTCGCAAGCCCCTTAGCAGGTGTTTGGCGCAAAGCACTCGAGCGCGAAGCCGCTGAACACGGTCATGTGACGAGCATCGTGAAATACGAAGCGAACTCCTATTTCAATGAGCACCTCCACCCCCTGGGAGAAGAGATTTTTGTTCTCGAAGGGACTTTTTCGGATGAAACGGGCAACTTCGGACCCGGGACATACATTCGTAACCCACCCGGCAGTAAGCATAAACCCTTCAGTAAAGAGGGTTGTATTATTTTCGTAAAGCTCAATCAATTCAACCCCGACGATAGTGAATCACTACGGGTTGACACCCATAAAGCTGACTGGCATCAAGGCGCAGGAAATCTACAAGTCATGCCCCTCCATAATTTTTTAGGGCATAATACGGCCCTGGTCAAATGGCCTGCTAATGAAGTTTTTCAGCCACATCGCCATATGGGAGGCGAAGAAATTTTTGTCATTAGTGGAGAGTTCATTGATGAACATGGCTCTTACCCCAAATACACTTGGTTGCGAAGTCCGCATAATAGTCAGCACTTCCCACGCGTCGAAAAGGAAACTTTGATCCTCGTAAAAACGGGGCACCTGCCAAGTTAAATTATTTCTCCGAAGGATAGGCCTAAAACAAAGGTGAAGGCAAAAAAGCAAGGGTAGAACAATTTTATCTTGTCCGGTAAATCTTGTCGCTGGGCATGGGCGTAGCCTAAGCAACAAAGAACGAGGGAGAAACCAGTTACAGTCGCAACTGAATAAGTGGTGATCATAAACACCATCAAACATAGGTGACTGAACAGTGGCTTTTTGTTGCATAGAAATAAAACTCCAATGATGGCTTCGATTAAAATTGTCCACCAAGTCAAAAACAGTGCCAAGGCATTCACTTCTGCAAGTCCTTGTAAAAGCATTTCACTTTGTTGCGAATCTCGCATCAGTTTCATGGCGGCGGCATTAGCTTCTAAGACTGATTTATCGACTTCAGTTAGAAGTATGGTAAAAACTTTAAAGCGCCCGTCCATCAACAGGGTGAAACGAAAAAAGTCTCCATTCATATACTCAGGGTGAATGGCTTTTGCTAAGACCGCAAAAAGCATCGATCCGGCAATAAGATAACGTGCGGACTGGGCACAAAAATCTTTGAATAAGTCTTTATTTTGCTTGGTCGCCAATAAGGCCAAGTACAAAGTAAAAAACCAATAGGCAATTAGATATTTATGATTATCGCTACTTCCCCAACTATAAAAAATTGCGAAGCCCTGCAAAGATGTTAGGGCGAGCCAGAAATCTTGGTGCTTACCAAACTTTGGGAAAAATAGCGCCAGTAAGACCAAGCAATGGAACGCAGCTGCAACGTGACCTCTAGGTGCGGTCGCCAGAAGGGCTAATAATAAGGACATTCGCAATAACATAGTCATTTGGCACGCCACTTATGGCTAAGGATTTTTTCGGCTCGCACTCTACCTTTTTCATAGATGAGTTCATTTATATCAACTTCGATTTCAACGGCACTTTGCCCTAAGGAATTAATACGTAAATACTCATCACTGTCGCCATGACGATGTTTCCACTTTAAGAGTTTAATCTCTTCAAGAAACTCAAGTAACTTGGCTTCTTTCGGGAAAGATCTAAGCTGATCATAAACAGCCATTTTCGAAAATTGTTTTGATGAGACTAATTTTTCTTGTCCATCGGCAAAATTGAGGCGGACATGAACCCTTCTCATGCCGGGGTTCTTCAGACTCGAGAACATGCCAAAGCCACCGCCTTTCCATGGGCTCAAGTCACTAAAGTTACTCATGGCCAGTTGAAAAACCGCCACAATAACTAAAATCAAAACAGGAAGGTAATAAAGGGGGGAGAGCTTACTCTTCTTCGCGGTCATTCTCGTATTCTTCTATCTCAGACTCTACCTCTTCTTCCTCATAACTGTGCCAGTCACAAGAAGTTGAACTAACGAATAAAAAAGCCAATCCTATAATAAAAAGGGGCCTAAAATATTTATTTTTCATTGCACTCTCCACTGAATTATTCACTAAGGGTACAATAGAAAACCTTCGAAATCAATATTGATATATTAATATTCAATGAGTTACGTCAATAAAAACTACTCTTCGGCCAGGCGCTCATACTCTTCTATCTCGTTTTTGCGCTCTTCTTCCTCTTCTTCACTAAAGGTGTACATCTTGCATGAGCACGAAGTCGTACTCACAAAGAGGAAAGTTAAGCAAATGATAAACAGCGGCCTAAAGTATTTTTTCATTCTTCCGCCAGTTTTTCGAACTCTTCATCTTCGTGCTCTTCTTCATGTTCATGCGTCGTATAAATACCACAAGATGTTGTCGTATTATGCGCAATCAAAAAGCTTAAGCACACAATTACAAAAGGTCGTATATATGTCGTCATGGATAAATAGGCTCCAAATTAGTGGTTTTTAAAAGTATAATTCCTAGTCTTTCGAATACAAATAAAAGATTTTTTGGGCATTTGTAATAAATGTGCTAAGGTAAAAAAACTAATTTTATGGATAAAAAATGAAAGCGGATATTATAGATCGACTGAGCGAAAGACTCAAGCACTCAGAATTAGGAGAGGAACAATCCTTCTTACTTCACCTCGTGCGCGAAAAAAGCTCCCTCGATACCATTTTTAATACCATTCGCGAGGGCATTGTCGTTCTCGATGAAGCTTACGACATCACTTACCATAATCAAGCCGCCCAAGAATTGCTTGGACTAACCAATGATGCTAAGGGCCAAGCTCTCACAAAATTTGTCCCTGAACTCAAAGTCAATGAGATGATCCCCTCAGAGAATGGCTTCAAGCGTCAGGAACTCGAAATTTCTTATCCAGAATTTCGCCACCTCATCTGTACCATTGTTAAACAAGATGAAATCGACGGCTACATCATCGTCATTCACGACAACACAGATCTCCACAATCAAAGTCAATCACAGAACGAGAGCGAACAACTTCGCCTGCTCACCATGTTGGCTGCGGGAGTCGCCCACGAATTGGGGAATCCACTCAATAGCTTAAATATTCACCTACAACTGCTCAACCGCCTCATGAAACAGATCGAAGGCGACGAGGGCGATGAAGCTCGGGAATTACTCGGCGTTGCTTCGGGAGAAATCGAGCGACTCGACACCATTATTCGTCAATTCTTAGGTGCTCTTCGCTCCGACAAGCCTGAAATGAAAGCCATTGAGCTCACCTCCATTTTACGAGAAGCGCTGCAGTTCATGACCAAAGAAATTGAAGATCGCAATATTGAGCTCGAAATCTCGATCCCGGAAAGAACACCTCCTATCGAAGGGGACGAAACTCAACTCAAGCAAGCCTTTTTCAACATCATGAAAAACGCCATCCAAGCCATGCCTCAGGGAGGTAAACTTGCCCTACTTTGCACGGGTGACGACGATTTCATTAACATCAGCTTTGCCGATACAGGTGGAGGTATTGACCTCAATAAAATTGGGAAAATCTTTAATTCCTACAAAAGTGATCGCCATAGTGGCACAGGCCTCGGCATCTTTATTGTAGAAAAAATTATCCGCGAACACGGTGGGCGCCTCGATATAAGCTCCGCAGAAGAAAAAGGTACCATCCTCACCATCTCCCTTCCACGCTTGGGGAAACGCATTCGCATGATTAGCACCAACACAAATCAAGAGATTTCAGATGAATAAAAAGAAAATACTAATTGTTGACGATGAGATCCACACCTGCCAAGGCTTAGCCCGCGCACTCAAATATGAATGGGAAACTTTTACGGCGTCCAATGGCAAAGAAGCGATTAAAATTTTTGAAGACAACCCAGTCGACATCATTTTAACCGATGTCAAAATGCCTGGAATGAATGGCATTGAGCTTTTACGTCAGCTCAAAAACATTCGCCCTGAAACTCCAGCGATTGTCATGAGTGCCTATAACGAAACGGAGACAGTGGTCGACGCCGTCAAAGCAGGCGCTTACGATTTCATCACAAAACCCTTTCGTCTCGATGACCTGGACGGAGTTTTAAAAACTGCCGTCCAAGCAAGCCCAAGTTTTCAATTACCGAGCACCAAAAAAGCAACTTCAGCTCAGCTACCTGCAATTGCGCAAACCGCAAAAGGCTCCAAGAATTCTCCACAGATCATTTATCAATCTGTGGCTATGGAAAACGTTCTGCGTACTGTTCAGCAAATTGCGCCTGCACGTTCCTCAGTATTAATCACTGGTGAAACTGGTACGGGTAAAGAGGTCATTGCCAAAGCCATTCACGCCGCGAGCACTCGTTCCAAAAAAGCTTTCATTGCCGTTCATTGTGCCGCTCTCAATGCCAACCTCTTTGAGAGTGAACTCTTCGGCCACGAAAAGGGCTCCTTCACTGGCGCCAATGAAAAACGCATTGGTCGCTTCGAAGCCGCTGATGGTGGCACACTTTTCCTCGACGAAATTGGTGAAATTGATGCCGCAACCCAAGTTAAACTCCTGCGCATTCTCGAGAGCCGCTCCTTTGAACGCGTCGGCGGAAACGAAACACTCTATTCAGATGCGCGACTCATTGCCGCAACCAATCGCGACCTTCGCAAAATGGTTCAAGCTGGCGAGTTCCGAGAAGACCTCTATTATCGCCTCGATGTCATCAACCTTGAACTGCCACCTCTGCGTGATCGCCGAGAAGATATCCCTGCCCTACTCCAACACTGGCTCATTTCTTCAGTTACTGAGAATCAATTGAATGTCAAAGGCTTCACCGCGGATGCGATGGCACGCCTGTGCACTTATGATTGGCCTGGTAATGTTCGCGAACTCCGCAATGTCGTGGAGCGCATGGCCGTTTTATCTCAGCAAGAATACCTTGACCTCCCCAATCTACCGGATCACGTTTTACTCGGTGAACAACAATTGAGCGAGACTGCAAAAATAGAAGACAAAGACAAAGCACTTGATGTGGCAGAAAACGAAAAAGTACTTATTTTGAAGGCCCTCAAAGAATCTAACAATAATCGCACCCTTGCAGCGGAACGACTTGGCATGAGCCGACGCACCCTGCACCGTCGACTCAAACAATTTGGAATCACCTAAAATGTCCGAAGAAAAAGTAGCCATCTACCCAGGATCTTTCGATCCTTTGACCTTTGGGCATTTGGATGTTATCGAAAGAGCCGCCAAGCTTTTCGATAAACTCATTGTACTCGTGGCTGTCAATGCCTCAAAACAAGCTCACTTCAGCTTAGATGAAAGACGCGGTCACATTATTGATATATGTCAGCATATTCCCAACATCGAAGTCCATTCAATTAGCGGTCTCCTCGTTGAAGCACTCAACAACTTTGATGCCTGTGCCGTCGTTCGTGGCTTACGCTCAATTTCCGATTTCGAATATGAAATCCACATGGCGATGATGAATCGCGACCTCAATCCAAAATGCGAAACCGTTTTCTTAATGCCGAGCCCCGAAACATCTTTTGTTTCCTCTCGAATGATTCGCGAAATCGCTCGCCTGGGTGGAGACATCGCCAAATTTGTTCCGCCAATTATCGCTGATGCTTTAAAGGAGAAATACCATGCCCCTTCACCCTCTACAGATAAATAAGTTTCACATCCCCGAATTCGGGATGAAAATCGAAGACGAAATCGATTCGTCTATCATGGGACTCCCCACTTCTTATCGTGAAAAATCTTACGGCCCAATGCAAGCTAAGTTGGACGTGAGTTTACTCGATCAAATGGACACCTTATTAATAAGGGGCCATGTAAGTGTGGATATGCAATGCAATTGCGATCGTTGCAACTCAGACTTCACTCATCTTCTCGAGTCAGAAGAAATTTGTCATCATATTGAAAACTGTCCTGACATTATTGATTTGACAGAATACATACGTGAGGATATACTCCTCACTTTTCCGCAACACTACCTGTGCAGTGATGACTGCCAAGGACTATGCTCAGGATGTGGCGCGAACCTCAATAAAGAGAGTTGCCAATGCTCAAAACCGGATAATGGTGGCTCTTTTGACAATATTTTAGATAATCTAAATTTTGACTAATTTTTTAAAGTTAAGACAAGGAACACAACATGGCACAGCCAAAAAGAAAGACATCAAAGATGAAAAAGCGTCAGCGCAAAGCATCTTACGCTTGGAAAGGTATCCAAACTCAATTATGTGATTGTGGCGC
>NZ_ABCK01000034.1 GCF_000170755.1 Lentisphaera araneosa HTCC2155 | reverse complement strand
CAGCCGGTGATTTGAATAATGATCTTATTCTTTTTAATGAGGATCTCTTTCAGGGAGCAAGCGGAGATACTTATAGGGTTGGGGCGATAGGGGGAGCGCGTAGAAAAAACACCGACTTTTGTGTTACCACCCAAACGGGGAGGACGAACGAGTGAGCGGGCTTTCATATCTTTATTTTTATGGAACCACGCTAGGATCCAAAGATGAGAACAGTTTTCGAGTCCAGTAATCGCTTCGCGGTTAAAGGCAGAGTTTTCTAAAATGATGCTGCTCAGCACAGAAGGACACAGTCCAGGTTGACGTGGGGTGCCAAACTTTTCTTTAAGATCGCTTTTGATATAACCAATGGCTTCTAAGGAAAAATTATTTTCTTCCGGCGACGGCGTGGATGATGTGTCTTGTGACATTTGGGTACTTCATAACTTTATGTTTAATGATCTGATAGCCTATGGCTTCCATCTGAGGGCATAAATCTGTAGATGAAAAAAATACACTCTGATAAACAAGTGGAAAGAGTAAACTGAGACTTTGTAGTTCTTCCTCTTCGTCTCGAGCGCAAGAAAAGCCATAAGGGAAGTCGATGACGGCAGAGTCGTGCTTTTTATTCCAGTCTTTTAGTTCTTTGTTATAGAGCTCTGCAGTGTAATTGAAATGCTTAAGATTGGTCTCTGTCATTGAAACCGCATGTGCAGAGCGATCAATAGCGAAAACATTAAGTCCTGAATGACAAGCTTCTAGAGTGATGCTGCCTGAGCCACATCCACAGTCGAGGAAATCGGAACCTGCATTCTTGAGGATATTTACGGCAACTCGAGCACTCGTGGCGTTAAGTGCAGAAGAAAAAGTTGCGGGTTTTTTACTATGCTCGAACATGCGGTTGGATTTTTCAGAAAAAATCTTCACGAAATACCAAGAGTGGTGATCTCGGCAAATGGCGTAGCGCTCATTTGGTTGGCTTAAATCAAAGCTACCCTCAATATGCTCAAGAACTTCAAAGAGCACGTCTTTTTTGACTTTGGGATGATTGCCTGCAGAAGGTGTTTCGATGCGAGCATCGCAAACATTAATTTTAGCCTCTCCGAGGGCTTCTAAGTATTGCTCGTAAGAATCGGCTTTGATTAAAATTTTTCCGCCCCAGTCAAAAAATGCGGAATCACTGATGTCGACGCCTTGGTCACTCAAAACGAAACGTTGCTCAGGTGAAATTTCGAAACCAAAAAAGCTTAAGCTTTCGAGCTCTGCAAGGGGGAGATGAAAATCTTGGAGTTTAAGAAAATAAAGGTTTTTTGGCTGGCTCATCATCAGTTCTATTTTAAATCAAAAACTCACAATGACCTGAGTCGTCAAAAAATCTAATCAAAACCCTTGCTTTACCAAATTTTGAAAAGGTCTTTGCGTTCGATCCAGAGGGATTGCTTACCAAGTTTCAGGAGGATGCGTTGTGAAGCAAAGGCCTCTGCTGTATATAGACTTAATTGTTGGGCTTGGCCGCTTTTTAGCGAATTGTTCACAGAAGTGTAGCTAGCTGCTTCTTTGGTGATAGGAGTGTACTGGTTCTTAGCCCAGTAGTTTTGAGAAAGGGTGTAGCTCCATAGCGCGAGCGCAAATGAACAAGTAAGTAGGGCGCTGATAAGCAGTTTTGAGTTCTTGCGAAAGACGCAAAGAATCAGGAAAGTGAGGATCCATATATAAATGGCGACGGTCCAAAGTTCATCGGGGCGAAAACGGGGAGTTTCACTCGTTTTGATTTTGAGCTTCTTTGCAAGTGAAGCTTTTAAGCTTTGATTGGCTTCAAGGCGAGGAGCCATGCGCGAAAGTCGTTCAGTATAAGCGTAGGCTAAAACGTATTTCTTTTCTTCGTCTAGAGCTAAGGCAGCGTGATAAGTAGCGCTGATGTTTTCGGGCTCGGTTTCAAGTAGCTTAATGTAATGTTCGCTACTCTTTAAGGCAGTGGTTTGAGCTTGATTTGAAAGTGGGGCAGCTAGAATGAATAAGAAGGATAAGGCTTTTAAAGCGCGGCTGAGTTTTTTCCCATTTAAGGATTGCAGCTTATCTTTTTGGAAGCGTTGATTTTCGTACTCGGTCAACGTTTTTCTAAGCTCCGCGTCAGAGATTAATTGAATGACTTGAGAATTGCCCTCACCAAATTGAAGTGAGTGGATTTGTTTGAGAAGGGGCATGAGGTGTTCCTTGTAAATTAAGTGCGCTTTCTCTGGGGTCGATTTTTTTAGTAGGCGGCGAATTTGACGTAATTTTTTCTTCTGACGGGCACGGGGGCTTAATTGCATGTGAGTATATGTCTTTAAGAAGAGGGCGAGGGGGAGGAGGCTCGCCAAAACAAAAAGCAGGGGGTGCAAATTAGTGATCAAGGGAAGTCGCGTATTCACTAGAATATTCAATTCATGTTTTTGCTCATCGGAGTTTTTTCGAATGGGTCTTGGGCTTGCTTTGACTTCTTTGAATTTCTCACCGCTAAATTTAATTGTTGGGAATTGAGCTTTGAGAATCCTATAGCTCTCTTTAATGGGGTCGAAAATAGCAAACTTCATTTCGGGCAGTTTTACGTCACTACCTAAAGCTGCCAGAACAAAGATTTTTGTGGCTGCAAGAGAGTCAAGGGAATCGTCTTCGATTTCGCGATTTTCGCTCAATAAGCGAAAGTATTTAAAATTTTGCTGATCAATGTTAAAGCGTTCGGGGTCACCATCTTTGGCCTTGAAACTGAAACTCAAAGTAAAGGGGATTCCGACTTTGCTTTCTTTTTTATCCATTTCAGTTGTGAGTGACCAGTCGCCAACTAAACTCGTATTGATGGCATCAGCTGGTGCTGGTGGGAGAGTTTTGATTTTGATTTTTGGAAAAGAAACTTGTCTTTGTAATGTGATCGGACGGTTGATGCCTGGGGTGCCTGAACGCTTGATGATGCGCAAATTGTGATCGGTACTCACCAGATACTCACCATTAATGAGGGCACTGACAACATAATTGAAGCTAATGAGGTGATAAGTTTTTCCATTGAATTGAGTTTCAGTTTGTTGGTAGTCTTCAATATGTTTGTTTTGTGAGCTACGATTGGCAAAACTTCTAAATTTAAGACCCTCTGAAGTTAGTTCTGGAATTGGGAAATCGCCTTGAATGGCATATTGCTGGTCAAGGTAGATGTCGACTTTTAAACGAAAGAACTGGCCAGGATACAGAGAGTCACCTTCGTGCTCAATTTTCGTTTTAATGAAATAGGCATCGTCATAGGGGCTGGCTTGCACTTTGAAATCAATAGCGGGAACTTCGTGGCCTGAAATTTTGAAGGCTGGGATCGTAAAGTCACCAGGTTTTAAAGCTTTAAAGTTGATTCTGACACTGCTGGAATGAGAACGTCGACCATTAATAATTGACGTGTTGCTGGATACTGAGGGGGAGCCCCAAATGAGACCTTCAATTTTTGGTAAGGTCGATAGGTTGAGGTCTTGATTACTGTTAATGTAAAGTTGGCCGAGTTCGTCGGTGTTGTTCGGTAGCGTGTACTGATGGCGAATTTCGGCGGACAGTAGGCAAGAAAATAAGATTAAAATGAGGGAGAAGGCTTTCATTCTTATTTATCCTGTTCGGGGTTGAAGTGTTGACGTTTATTGCGTTGTTCGCGATTGCGACGGATGAGGTCGCGGAGCTGCTGCTGCCTTTTTAGTTCATCTTGAAAGGCCGCATTTGCTTCAGCTTCGGTCATTTCGTTTTGTTCTTGCTGTTTAGGCTGGCTTTTTTGCGGATCGTCTGATTGTTGTTCGTTGGGATCTACTTTTTTGTTCTGTTGATCTTTGTTCTGTTGATCTTTGTTCTGCTGATCTTTGTTCTGCTGATCCTTGTTCTGCTGATCCTTGTTCTGTTGATCTTTGTTCTGTTGATCTTTGTTCTGTTGATCCTTGTTCTGCTGATCTTTGTTCTGCTGATCTTTGTTCTGCTCTTGATCTTGATCAACTTTTTGTTTTTGTTGCAGGGCTAAATCAAGATTTTCTTGTAGCTTTGTGCTCGTAGGGTAGTCACTCAGTAGATCAATATACTGATCGATCACAGTTTGGAGTTCTTGGCTTTGTTTTCCTGGCTCGGCGGCTAGGGCTTGTTTATGTTTAAAGGCATTGAGATTACTTTGTGCGGCCATTTTAAGTTCAGGATGCTTCGCAGCTGTTTGATAAAGCTTTTCTAGGTGTTCAGCAATGGCTTCGGGATGTTCATGGAGTTGCTGTTCGATGGCTAATGCTCGTCTGTAAGCTTCAAGTTCATCTACTTGAGCGGAAATAGTCGATTCGATGCTGTCAATTTTCTTTTTGATTTCCTCAGGACTCACTTTGGGCTTCGCCTGTGGGGAAGGCAGCTGAGGAGGAAGTTGAGCTTGAGCATTGATCTGATTACTGAGGAATAGAATGCAGAGGAAGCTGATGAGTTGGCTAGCTTGACTCGCCTTTTTTGATTCTGATAGCCAAAGTCGAATGGTGATCAAAAAGATGGCTAAGGGTAGGAAGAATAAGTAAAGTTCATCTCGTACTTTAACATTCTCTTTTTTGCTTTCATCAAACTCGAGTTCTCGAATGAGAGACTCGATGGTGCTGTGACCTGAATTCAAAGGGTCTTCTGGATCCCAAGGGATGTATGTTCCGCCAGTTTCGTCGGCAATTTGTTTGAGCGTGCTCGTGTCACTGAGGCTCATGACGTAATCCCCTTTTGAGTTGCGAATGGGGTGGCCTTTTTCATTCAAGACCAAGCCTTCTCGCTTGGGGTCGCCAAGACTAATGACATTGACCGGGATTTTCTTCTTTTGTAAAGCTTCTAAAGACTCTCGCCATTTATTTCCATCGGTTTCGCCATCACTCAAAAGCACGACTACACGACTATCACGTTCGTTTTCTTTAAATTGTTTTTGGGCGTGATCGAGAGCTGCGGCAATGTTGGTGCCGCCACCGGGAAGCAGAGAGCTGTTGAGGTCGGAGAGGTAGAGTAAGACCATGTCGGGTTCGGAAGTTAAAGGGCATTCAATATTGGCAATGCGTGAAAAAGTGATGAGGCCAAAGCGATCGCCAGGGATGTCATTCATTAGCTTTTTGGCCCACCACTTGGAGTATTCGAGGCGACTTTGTTCATTCATATCCCGAACATTCATACTCTTGGAAATGTCGACAAGGAAGAGGATGGAGCGACTGGAGCTTTCCTTTTCTTGAGAAATTTCTTTGCCCTGCGGTCTAAGCAGGCAGAAGCATAGAGTTCCTATAGCTAAGAGGAGCGAGAGGTAGCGTAGGCGGCGGCGGGTTTGCGAAAGTAAACTCATTTTGACCAAGTCTAAGCCATAGTCGTTTTTGAGGAGTTTAATGACGCGACGACGGTAGCTGTTGCCAAAGAATAAGCAGAGAAAGGCAAACACAATGATAGGAATGAGGTAGGGTGCAAGGTCGATGTTTTTAAAGTGGATCATTAGGGATACCTCATAAAGATAGAATGAGATAGGAGGGTGGCGATGAGTAAGCAGGATAGTGAAGCCCACAAGAAAGGCATGAAGTGTTCGGCATAGTTGATGTTATGGAAGTGTTTGAGCTCAACTTTCTCTAAGGCATCAATTTTTTTGAGTACGTCTTTCATTTGTTCAGCTTCTCGCACCGAAAAATAAAGACCGCCAGTTTTTTCGGCAATTTCTTTGAGTAATTCTTCGTCAAAATCGGAGTTGCTCGCGTTGAGGCGCGAGGAGCCAAAGAAGTTTTCTACGTTCCACGCGACTTCGTTGCCGACGCCAATGGTGTAAATCACGGCGTCTGATTTGGCGGCGGCTTTGGCGGCCATTCGCGGAGTGAGGTTTGAGTTGGCAGTATGGCTGCCATCCGTTACCAAGATGATAATCTTTTTGGGTGCTTTAGATTTCCTTAAGCGCGCGAGTCCGCCACTGATGGCTGCAGTAATATTCGTTTGACGATTGTAGTCGCCTAAGTATTCGGTGCTGATTTCTTTAAGTCGATTCTGCAAGTATTCATGGTCGTTTGTCGGTGGACAGACACTATAGGCTTCGGCACCAAAAACTACGAGGCCAAGACGATCGGATTTGCGTTTGTCAATAAAATCTGCGATGGATTTTTTTGCGTAATGCAGGCGTGGGTGTAATTCTTTATTGTTGATGGCTTCAGCAATGACACGTCGATTGACGGCGAGGTCTTCGGGTTGATCATAGGAACTCATGCTGCCAGAGATATCTAAGGAAAAGACGATGTCGACGCTGTCTTTGTAGCTATACGAGTTCTCTTCTCCTGTTCGTGGGCGGGCTAAAGCAAAGATCATCAGACTGAGTGCTAAAAATTCAAAAAAGATGGGTATGAGGAAGCGTGAAAAAGGGCGATGGTCACTGCCGGTTTTTCCTGTGAAATGAGGGAGTGATGAGACTTTAACGGCAGGTGGTTTGATGTGCAGTTGCCTCCAGAAAAGTGGAATGAGCACAAGCAGTAAAAGTAAGAGCCAAGGATATTGAAAAGTCATTTGCTATCCTTGATCTTAAGGTTTTGAGCCCAGATAATGAGTTCCTTGACCATATTTTGGAATTCGTCTTTTGGAATTGTTTGCTGGTGGAATCTCGCTTTGAAAATACGCTCCAAGTAAGGGCGAAAGAGACTGGAATCGTTTTCGCTGAGTTCATCCCAAGGAGAATCCTCAATGTTAGCATGAAGAAAATTTTCGTGATAGAGTTTGGATAGTAAGAAGCGTGTTTCATCTTGAATGGTCATCAGTGGCGCGGGTGTTGCACATTCCTTATAATCGAGAATTTGTTGCATCTTAGTAATGAATTTTTCTGTAATAGAGGGCTCTTTTGAAGGAAGTTTTTTGAGGATTATTAAAGTCAGTATAAGGCTACTTGAGAGAATGATAGCAAGGGCTGTGGAGCTAGAGATATGACTTTTGGGAGAGCTAAGGGTGATGTCGCCAAATGATTGTACGTTTCTTTCGGGGGCAAATTCTCTTTGCTGCACATTTAAGGTGGGGTAGGTAATTTGAACTGTTTGCAGGCCTTTTGAGCTATTGATATGCACTGTGCGCTGATTATTTTTGTATTCCCCTGCCTTGGTAGCAAAAAGGCTTTCGTGAAGAATGACGCTATTGAGGTTTTTTCGTGTAAAATAGCTTCCCGAATGATGCTCTTTGAGGCCGTCTTCTAATTCATAAGCTTCTAGTTCATAACTACATTGGAAAGGGATGTTCAAGCTGCTTTGAAAATGAATAGCTTCGCCAATTTTGTAAGTGCTTTGATTTATTTCAGTCGAGATCACTCTGACTTGTAATTTGCTTTGCCATTTAATCCAATAAAACAAGGACGTTGTGACCAGAGCGACACAGAGGGTGATTAAAGTGATGAGGCCAAGCTTTTTCATCTGCGTTGATTCCTGCGGCCAAAGAATTTCATAAGCTCTGTCGTTGGGTCGCTAGTATTTTTCAAGAGCATCCAATCCGCGCCGGCTTCAACGCAGGCCTTTTTATTGCGTTCAATAAATTTTTCGGCAGCTGCATGGATTTTAGCGTTGGGCTTAAAGAAGTCGAGTAAACCCGTTTCTGCATCCTGCATCAAGAGTGGAGGCAGGCGTTTTGGGATATTGATTTCGAACTCATCGAGAATATTAATGACAATTAGGTCGTGTTTTTTACCAACGGCGCGAAGACTCTTTTGGAAGTCTTTTGGATCCATTAGATCAGAGATTAAAAAGACGACAGATTTTTTCTTTTGCGACTGCATGAAACGGTCTAAAAGCTGTTTAATATTGGTTCTGGCACGTTTGCGTTGGTGAACAATCAGCTCTCGCGCTAATCGCAAAATATGTTGCTTGCCTCTTTTGGCGCGCAAATGCAATTCTTCTTCATCACTATGGAGCATGAGGCCCACACGGTCGCGATTGCGAATGGCGCTAAAAGCAATAAGCATGGCAATTTCGATGGCGTTTTGCATACGAGTTTTATTACCGCCAAAGTCAGCAGAGGCAGAAATATCCACAAGTATATTAATCGTTAGTTCACGTTCCTCAGTGAATTGTTTGACGTAGGGGTGCCCAGCACGTGCAGTGACATTCCAGTCAATTGTACGCACGTCGTCACCAGGGGAATATTCGCGGACATCGCAAAATTCCATGCCACGACCTTTGAAGACTGAATGGTAAGCTCCGCCAGTGAGTTCATCAACGTTTTTTCGCGTTTTGATTTCCAGTTTTTTTACGGCGGAAATGAGTTCGCGTGGATTAAACATTTCTAGGGTGCACGTAGTTCGCTGAGGATGAGTTGAATAAGCTTGTCGCTACTAAGGCCTTCGGCTTCCGCTTCGTATGAAGGGATAACGCGGTGACGGAGAACATCTGGCGCTAAGCTGAGGATATCGTCGGGGAGGATATAATTGCGACCTTGGCAAAAAGCATGAGTTTTTGCGGCGAGAGTCAAGCTCAAAGTCGCACGAGGAGAAGCACCGCAAGCAACTAAATCGGGTAGTGACTTGAGATTTGCTTGTTGTTGACGGCTAGAGAGTTGGTCGCTCATGCCTGGGCGAGTGGCCATAATGATATCAACAATATATTCTTGGAGGCTTTCGTCGATAAAAACTTTGTCGAGCATGGTGCGAGCGCGCAAAATATCATCGGTGCTGCAAACGGCTTCAGCTTTGAACCTAACATTAGGTGTCGCCATATTTTTCAAGATATTGAGCTCATTTTGTCTATCGGGATAGTCAACCAAAACTTTCATCATGAAGCGGTCCATTTGAGCTTCGGGAAGTGGATAAGTACCTTCTTGATCAAGTGGGTTTTGAGTGGCCATAACCATAAAAGTTTCGGGGAGTTGAAAGCTTTTGTCTCCGATAGTGACTTGTTTTTCTTGCATACACTCAAGTAAGGCAGATTGAACTTTAGCGGGCGCGCGGTTGATTTCGTCGGCAAGTACGAGGTTGGCAAAGATGGGCCCCTTTTTAATAGAGAAGCTATGTTCGCGAGGATCATAGATGGATGTGCCAACAATATCAGCTGGAAGAAGATCGGGTGTGAACTGTAAGCGGCTGGCATCGGCGGTAATAGCTTGTGCCATAGTATTAATAGTGAGGGTTTTTGCGAGTCCGGGTACACCTTCTACAAGGAGGTGGCCAGAGCTAATGAGTCCGATGATCAGTCGGTCAATAAGTTTTTCTTGTCCAGAGATAACTTTGGCAATTTCATTTTTTAAGGGTGTGATGAAAGCTGAGGCAACAGCAATTTCATCTTGTGTTTCTGTGTCGCGATTATCCATAGTGGCTATAAAGTTGCAATGATATTATGTGTTAAGAATTTAATGTGTGAATTTTTCTTAAATTTCATTCACTAAGAGGCTGTGAAAATACAATTCATATTGATGATTGCAAAGTCCCGAGTCATATTAAAAGCCGGACAATAGCAGGGAAAATTGATGAAAATAAAAAAGAGATCTTATAATCGAGCGTCACCAATAGAAAAAGCCGTGGGGCTTTTTATGCCATTTCATTGTGACTCCTGTTTGCATCGTTTGCGAGTTTCGCAAGAAAATTATGGTTATGGTATGGTTTGTCCCTATTGCAAAACTGGGATTATTTGTCCATCACCTTCTTTTCATGCTGGAGAGCAAATTGGCCCCTACTTAATTGATGGTTGGTTGGCGAAAGGTGCAATGGGAGAGGTCTATTATGGGCACTCTATTAAGACAGACAGAGTCGTTGCTCTGAAGATTCTCAATACGGATGTCGATAGCCAATATGCCTTCAAATTATTTGAGCAAGAAGCCTATATTATGGATCACTTTGAGCACGAATGTTTACCGCGTTTAGCGGGCTATAACCAACATCATGACTATTATTACCTAGCAATGAACTATGTCGAGGGGGAAGGTTTAGATACCTTGCTCCTTCGACAAGGTGCTTTAGATCAAATATATGTTCTAGATCTGATTATTCGTATCGCAGATTTATTGAATCATGTTTGGACTAAGTTTGGGGCGATTCATCGCGATATTAAACCGGCCAATATCATGGCGACAGAGGATGATAAAATCGTTTTGATTGACTGGGGCTTGGCGCACATTTATAATCATCCTATCGAAAATGATACTGACATTACTTTTGGCACACCTGAATACATTTGTCCCGTTATTGTAAGCGGGGAATACAATCCAGATTATCGTACAGATATTTATTCTTTAGGCGCAACTTGTTACCATTTAGTGACGGGGCAATTTCCCTACCATAGTGAAGATGCCGAAGAGGTGATTGACTTAGTTCTTCACGGTGAGGTGCCAGATGCCCATGAATTGAACTCGAATGTGAGTCCTGAGTTCTCTAAGATTTTGAATCGTATGATGCAAAAAGAGTATGATGATCGCTATCAGAATTGGGCGGATCTAATTGAAGATGTAGAAAAAGTTAAGATGTTCTTGTCTTTCTAAGGGAGATAGGTTTTACAATTTTTCTTTTGTTTTCTCGACTAGCTGAATATGAGAGATAATCATATTTTTATCGACGGCTTTGCACATGTCATAGATAGTGAGTAGCGCGACAGAAGCAGCAGTGAGAGCTTCCATTTCAACGCCAGTTTGACCATTGCAGCGTGCGAGTGCAGTAACTTTGACTCCCGAATCAGTGAGTTCAGTATCCACAGAAACTTTATTTAATAAGAGCGTGTGACAAAGGGGGATGAGGTTTGAGCATTGCTTTGCAGCTTGGATACCAGAGATGCGAGCCGTCGTCAGGACATCGCCTTTTTTCATTGAGTTATCAGTGATCTTTTGGCGCGTTTCCGCATTCAAGCTAATAGTGCCTTCGGCAATAGCAGTACGTTTTTGCGTGATTTTGTCACCCACGTCAACCATATTGACTTTGCCTTCTTGATCCACATGAGAAAATTCTGACATTTAAGACTCCTTGTGATGATGAGCGTGTTTTGAGCATTCGTGGCATTCCACCCAGCCACTTGATCCGTCGGTGTAATGCTCATTTTTCCAAATAGGAACGCGAATTTTGAGTTCGTCAATAATATACTCACAGGCATCAAAAGCGGTGCCGCGGTGCTTTGCGCCAACAATGAGTCTTACCGCAGAATCGCCAATTTGAAGGTCACCAGTGCGGTGAGCGCAAAAAACTTTATGGATATTGAATTTGTCGAAAGCTTCGGCAATGATGCGGTCGCCTTCTTTTACGGCTAACGCTTCATAAGCTTGGTATTGCAGATGTGTGACGTCGCGGTTTTCGTTGTGGTCGCGCACCCGGCCATCAAAAATGACGTAGCCTCCAGATTGACGAGTGGAAACTTTTGCGATGATATCAATATCTTCGATCGGCTGTGGTGAAATGATGAAATTAGACATTAGCCACCTGCCACGGGAGGGATGAAAACGATGTTGTCACCATCCTTCAGTTGGCTTTGCCAGTCCCCAAACTCATCATTGATCGCAACGCGTAGTTTAGAACTGCAGTGCTCAAAAGAATAAAGTTGTTGCAGTTCAGTGTAAAGTTCTTTGGGAGTGGAGGCTATCGATTGGAGCTCTTCGCTAGGCTTACCAGTGAAGTCGCCAAGGAGGCTAAAGTACTGCAGTTTATAAGTATTCATTTTATCTATTGAGTTCTTCTATAATTCGTTGTGCGTCTTCAGGGGTGTTTGCGTTATCTAAGTAATTATACTCCCCTTGTTCGAGAAGTTCTATCGAAGAATTGAGTAAAACTTTTCTAGGGCAGAGACGATTTGTTGCTAAGAACTGATAAAAGCGATTTTGCGCTTTTGGTTCGTAAATCGCAAAGAGTGGCTCAGGCATGTCGTCGGAATTGGACTTGAAGCAAGTGGCATAACGTTGTGCATTGCGACCTGCGTAGAGTTTTTCGATGGCATCTTGGTTGACAAGAGGCAGATCACAGCCCATAACTGTCCAAGCGGATGTGGAGTCTTTTTTGAAAGCAGACAAGATGCCACCAGTCGGCCCCATGTCTTTGAGTTGATCAGTGATGATCGGCAGACCTAGGCAATCTTCGGGCAACTCCTGATTTTCATCTCTAACAGATAGATAGACTTCGTCACATTGAGTTTTGAGTAATTCGTAGGCTTGGCGTGCCATGGATTTATCGCCAAACTGCATACTCGCTTTATCTTCACCCATTCGACGGCTTTTGCCACCCACAAGAACTAAGCCTTTAGTTTTTGGGATGCGAGTTTTGAAGGTTTCTAAGATAATTTCTTTAATGGCGGGAATATCATCGCGATGTAAATAAGGCACTTCAAGTGGTAGGCCCTCTGGGCGTTCTTTTGCGGGCCCCGCAAAAGCTATGACGTTCTCGAGATCTTTGTCGGCAATTTCTTTAAGCATTTTTTCATTCACAAGAAGGACGCGGGGAGATTGTGTGTGGTTTTTATAACCTTCCACAAAAACGAGATCGTATTCGAGTAAATTGAGACTGCGCCAGATTTCATTAGCAGGGCGCTTTTCGAGTTTGGCACGTGCTTCGGGGTTGTTGATGACAACAGCTTGGGCACCAGCCATTTGGGCTTGGTGAGTGTCTTTGCGAGGTTTGTCCATTTCGAAACGGTGCGCATCTGATTTTGCATATGCAATATCAAAGTCTTGGCACATTTCATTGATTAGACGGCAGATTAAAGTGGTTTTTCCAGAGCCCGAGTAGGCACTAAATTTGATTTCGAATGGGTTGAATAGCCAGGGGAGGCCACCGCGATGGTGATTCTTGCTCATTAAAATATCTTCCTAAGGATTATTTGCGCCAAGATGCTTGTCAAAAATGATTTGTCAAAAAAGAAAAATGAAACTCATGATGAATTTGTCTTTTGTGAGTGCTCGTCATTAATGATTTTATTGCAGATGATAGAAATGAATTTGGTTTACTGCATTTTGTATTTTTCACATACAAGGCTGATGCTCTTGGGCATAGATCATGTCATGCCTTCAGCACTCAATTTGAGTCCCGACGGGACGGTATAGCGCAGCCTGGTACGGAAGTGCCAGGAGTAGATCCATAGATAAATAGTGAGTGCCAACGGTACGGTATAGGGCTCTGTGTCATGCCGACCGCATTTATCTGGGCTATAAATCTCGATGGGTACGGGGTAGGTCAGCCCTGTGTATTTACTTTTAATAACTCGTCGCAGAGTTAATAATTAATTCGGTCTTCTCACTCACTAAGAGAAAAACTTTTGAGCTAAATCGTTTACACTTTTGAAGAAAAGAGAAAGTCCATTATTTTGGAGCAAAATTAAATAACTTAGAGTATAAATAATGAAAACAATTGGTATCATTGGTGGTGGTCAGCTCGGACGCATGATGACTCAGGCGGCCAAAAAGATGGGCTTTCATGTTATTGTATTAGATCCAGGTGAGAATTCGCCAGCGGGACAAGTCGCGGATTCGCAGATTTTGGGTTCATGGAATGACTCTGAAAGCTTAAAGAAAATTGTTGAGGCTTGTGACGTTTGCACTTACGACCTCGAGCATGTGGACACGAGCGCTTTGATTGAGCTTTCTGATCAAGGGCATGAGATTCATCCTGATCCACGCGTTTTATCAGTAATCCAAGATAAGCTTTTGCAAAAGCAGTGCATTGAAGAAGCGGGTTTAAGTACGCCTGCTTTTATCGAACTCACTGAAGATGCGGACTTCGCAAAATTTGGCTTTCCCCTCGTTCAAAAAACTCGTAAAGGTGGTTATGATGGCAAGGGTGTTCTCGTCATGAAAGACGAATCGGCACTTGTGGAAAAATTACCTGGCGAATGCATGCTCGAAAAAATGGTTGATCTCGAAATGGAACTCGGCGTTATGGTGGCGCGTGGTATTGATGGCGAACTAGTTTCTTACCCAGTGACGGAAATGACTTTTGATGATCGTTCAAATATTTTAGATCTCTGCATTGTGCCAGCAAGAATTTCTGCGGACTTAGAAGTAAAAGCACGTACCTTGGCAGAGAAAACAATTGAGGCTCTAGGTGGCGTTGGTATCTATGGCGTTGAAATGTTTGTGGATAAACAAGGCGAAGTCTTTGTTAATGAAGTTGCGCCGCGTCCACACAACTCTGGCCATTACACAATCGAAGCTTGTGTAACGAGTCAATACGAGCAACATATTCGTGCGGTTGCCGGTTTGCCTTTGGGTTCTCCCGAGCAAATGCGTCCTTGTGTGATGTACAATCTTTTAGGTGAGCCAGGTCATACAGGCGAGCCTGTTTTAGATGGTTTAGAAGTTTGCCTTCATATTCCAGGTGTTTCTCTGCATATGTACGGAAAAGCTGAAACTCGCGGCTTTCGCAAAATGGGTCATGTAACCGTGACGTCAGAAAATTTAGATGAAGCCCTCGAAAAGGCCTTAATTGTAAAGAAAAATTTAAAAGTTATCTCGGAGTAAATTATGTCGAAGCCACTTGTTGGAATTATTATGGGCAGTGATTCAGATCTGCCAGTTATGGATGCTGCACGCGAAATCATGAAAGAATTTGATGTGCCTTACGAGATTACTATTGTCTCAGCACACAGAACTCCGGACAAACTTTATAAGTACTCTGAGTCAGCCGTGGAGCGTGGTTTGGAAGTTATTATTGCGGGTGCAGGCGGCGCAGCTCACTTGCCTGGCATGGTGGCAGCTATTTCTCCTTTGCCAGTTGTTGGCGTCCCCGTGCGTAGTTCCAATTTACAGGGCCTAGATTCTCTTCTTTCTATTGTACAGATGCCTGGCGGAGTTCCTGTTGCGAGTGTCGCCATTAATAATGCAAAAAATGCAGGACTCTTAGCTGTTCAAATGCTCGGTGGGAAGTTTCCCGAGTACCGTAAAAAAATGATTGCCTACAAAAAAGGCATGGATGAGATGGTTCTCGAAAAGGCCGCAAAAATGGAAGCTGAGGATAAAGCTTAAGCACAATGGCCATTTTCCGAGGTACAGAGGAAAATATCAAAAAAGCTGCTGAGCATTTAAAAAATGATAACTTAGTGGCTTTTGCAACCGAGACAGTCTATGGTCTCGGTGCGAACGCTTTGTCTCCACCTGCCTGTGAAAAAATTTTTAAAGCGAAGAAGCGACCCAAGTATGATCCGCTGATTGTCCATATAGCGGAAATATATCAGCTCTCAGATTTGGTCAAAGAAATTCCTGATGTCGCTTTGGATTTAGCCGAAGCTTATTGGCCAGGCCCTTTGACTTTGGTTTTTAAGAAAACAGATTTAATCCCCAGCCTCATTACTTCAGGTTTAGATACGGTGGCAATTCGCATGCCAGCGCACCCGCTGGCTCTAGGGCTCTTGAGCGAAGCTCAAATTCCAGTCGCAGCACCCAGTGCCAATCCCTTTGGTTATTTGTCCCCAACTAGCGCCGAACACGTTTTTTCTCAGTTGGAGAATGAAGTCGATATTATTTTAGATGGTGGTGAATGCGATTGGGGCATAGAGTCCACAATTGTCGATTGCAGTAGTGGTGAAGCCATTCTCTTGCGTCAAGGGGGGATTAGTGCAGAAGATATTCGTCGTGTGACGGGCTCAGTTCAGTTTGGTAAAGCAGTGCTCGAAAGACCTTTGGCGCCTGGGCAACTTGCAAGCCATTATGCCCCCAATACCAAGTTGATGATTCTGAAGAGTGGAGAAGTACCAAATATTGCGGACTCCGCAAAAGTAGGTTTCTTACAAATGGGGTCGACTTCAATTGAGGCTACAGAAATTGAAGTTTTATCTGAGAATGAGCAAGATTTTAAGTCCATTGCCCATAACTTATTCTCAGCTTTGCACCGCCTAGACTCAAAAGGTTTAGATGTGATTTACGTTTACGAACTCGAAGGTAATGACCTCGCTTCGGCCATTATGGACCGCCTCTTAAAAGCCGCGGCCAAGCGGTCGTAAAACGCACTTCGTGCTTAGGTAGCGCAC
This sequence comes from Lentisphaera araneosa HTCC2155, assembly GCF_000170755.1. Taxonomy (NCBI): domain Bacteria; kingdom Pseudomonadati; phylum Lentisphaerota; class Lentisphaeria; order Lentisphaerales; family Lentisphaeraceae; genus Lentisphaera; species Lentisphaera araneosa. The sequence goes on along the minus strand of NZ_ABCK01000034.1, from coordinate 37,338 downwards.
TTCGTGCTTAGGTAGCGCACTTCGTGCTTAGGTAGCGCACTTCGTGCTTAGGTAGCGCACTTCGTGCTTAGGTAGCGCACTTCGTGCTTAGGTAGCGCACTTCGTGCTGAGTTATTTATTAGTGTAGATCAGTGAAGATTAGTGGTTTAAAAAAACAATTCGTTCAATTAGCGAAATTAGTTGTTAAAAACCCTTCTCTTCATTCAAAATTCACAATTAAAAATTATCCCCACCTCTCCGTGTCCTCAGTGCTCTCCGTGGTTCCTTCTCTTTATTCAAAATTTAGAATTCACAATTAAAGATTGCTCTAAGCATCTGTACTATCTGCTAGATCTGTGGTTCCACTCTTTTCTTGTAGAAACTAAAAAAGCTCCCAAGTTTTACCTTGAGAGCTTTTGTGATTTTGAATAAAGTCCGTTGCTTAGTGAACGTGAGGTTTTAACTGGAATTTTTTAGACTGATAGACTTTGTCGCCAATATTGAAGCTGATTTGAACTTCTGCTGAGAATTCTTTGCCAATTAAGAAAGTGCTATCCGCTTTAGTGTCGCCAGGGAAGATGAAGTAGTTCGTTTTGCTATTTCTAATGTTGCCCATGCCATCTTCATCTTCATTCTTGTCCTTGTTTCTAACTTGGAGTTGAACTTCCTTGCCTTCTAAAGAAATGAATTTAACGGTGATTTTAGTGTCTAAACCTAGGTCGAGGGGCGAGTGAGCTTCATCTCTATTAGTCAACCAAAGTTCCAAATCGCCTTTGTCGTCGTGAAGCTTGAGCTCCGCAATGCCTGCGGCTTGTTGATCTGAGTAGAGCTTAGCTTCAATACCGTGATGAGGTGTATGGCTGTGTCCGTGATCATTTTGTGTTTCGGCTTGTTTTGAATTTTCCTCGCTTGTTTTGACGGTAGCAGGTTTCTCAGAGCAGCCAACAGCGAGAAAGAGGATTGAGAAAAGATAGATAAGTTGATTTTTGAGCATGATTACATCCTTATTGATAATTAGATATCGTATAATATTTGCCTAATTTTCGGATGCAATAGTATTTAAGTGATCCAATTATCGTTTTTATGAAGTTTTTATTAACAATTGTTTTATTTATGCCTCAAAAGGCTTCATGCCTCTCCGATCCTCCCAATCATGCTGAGAATACGCACTACGTGCTGAGAATACGCACTACGTGCTGAGAATACGCACTACGTGCTGAGAATACGCACTACGTGCTGAGAATACGCACTACGTGCTGAGAATACGCACTACGTGCTGAGAATACGCACTACGTGCTGAGAATACGCACTACGTGCTGAGAATACGCACTACGTGCTGAGAATACGCACTACGTGCTGAGAATACGCACTACGTGCTGAGAATACGCACTACGTGCTGAGAATACGCACTACGTGCTGAGTTATTTATTAGTGTAGATCAGTGAAGATTAGTGGTTTTTTATTCTTTATTGTTTAGCTCACAATTCAAAATTGCCCCTCTCTTAGTATTAATCAGTGATGATTAGTTAATTAATCTTTTTTTTTATTTTTGTAGTTATACTTTAAATCTATGAATTCCAAAGAATATATTTTAGAGATTTTGACTGACTTATGCCAAGCAAAAATAGATTTTGTTCTATGTGGTGGAGTGGCGGCAGTCTTACACGGCGTAGAACGTTTGACAATGGATATTGATATTGCAATAAATTTCGACAGATCTAATGTTCAAAAATTTCTCGGAGTTATGAAAGATTTAAGTATGCAGTCTCGTGCACCAATTCCACCTGACTCTTTATTAGATCACGAAATAAGACAGCTCTTGATTAATGAGAAAAATGCCATTGTTTTTACTTTTATTGATGTGAACAATCCCTTTAAGCAGATTGATATATTTCTAGAAGATTTATATGGGCGTTTAATTGATTCTTCTGATGAGTTTGATATCACTGCAAATGAGACTCTGAAGGTAGTCGATGTTAAGGCTTTGATTAAAATGAAAGAAGAAGTTAAGCCAATTCGTGATAAGGATCAAAGAGATATAATAGAACTCAAGAGATTGATCAATGAATAAGCAAGACATATTAAAAAAATGCTCTGAGAAAGATTTTGATGGTCATACGGACTTTAAAAAAATGACGCCCAAGCAAAAGTTGCAATGGCTCTCCAATACCGCCTACTTTGTTTATCAAACCAAGTCTAAAAACTTGAAGTGAGTTTACGCATTACGTGCTGAGAATACGCACTACGTGCTGAGAATACGCGCTTCGTGCTGAGAATACGCGCTTCGTGCTAAGTTTACGGCCTTCGGCCTGAGTTTACGCACTACGTGCTGAGTTTACGGCCTTCGGCCTGAGTTTACGCACTACGTGCTGAGTTATTTATTACCTGAATCCGTGAGCTGGCTTTGGAATAATCTCGTAGGGTTTTTATTTTTCAGAACTTTACAGCTTTTTGCAGGAATACCCGTAGGTCTTTTGAAAAAAGTTGTAAGTCAATGAAGGTGAAAGACCAAGATGCTTAACTTAGGTTCTTTCTCATTTTTTGTGGATAGATGCTCCAAGGAGTATTGTTAAGCTTATCAAAATAGGAGCTAATGATGACCGAACAACTTTTTGCAGAAATGTTAAATCTCGGGGATAAATGGGAAGTTAGTAAACTAGAAGTTTTGGCAGAGCAATCATGTATTGAAGTGACAATTAAAGATACAGCTAAACTTTTAGAAGGTATGGAATGCCCTTGTTGTAAGAGAACCGATTTAATTATAAAAGATCATGCAAATGAAAGGCTATGGGATCATCTACAAATGTGGACTTATAAAACTGTATTAAAATGCCGATTGCCTCGTGCCCTTTGTAAATCCTGTAAAAAAACGTGGACAATTCGAGCTCCTTGGGAAGGTGTCAATAAACATTCCAGTAAAGACTTTGAGGCATTAGCCTTGACCCTCATGCGTCATATGCCCGTGTCAAAAGTAGGTAAATTAATGAAAGTTGATGATCAAAAATTATGGAGGATTCTAAGAGTATATATTGATAAAGAACGGGCCAAACTTGACTGGAGTGAACTCACGAGAATTGGAGTAGATGAGTTGAGTATCGCAAAAGGTCATCGTTATGTAAGTGTTTTTGTGGATATGGAAAACCATAGTGTTCTATTCGCTGCAGACGGCAAAGATGCACAAGTTTTTGAACAATTCACCGAGGAACTTTACCTGAAAGACGGTCACCCTCATGCAATTACTGAAGTTAGCATGGATATGAGTCCCTCTTATAAAAGTGGCGTTGATTCAAATATGCGCAATGCTCGTAAAGTATTTGACTACTTCCATATTGCACAAAACTTAAACAAAGCAATTGGCAAAGTTTGTTCCAGAGAGCGCCGTACAAAAGGTGATATTCGAAACCTCCTAAAAAAGCCTCGTTTATTTCAAAAGAACAGAGACAAACTCAAGGAAAAAGATCAGCAAACTATAGAAAAATTAAAAGAGCTGAACACTGCAACAGCCATGGCATACCAAATGCGCTTAAGTCTCCAAGATATTTTTAAAACGAAGTCCGAAATCAAAGCTTTGTTAGGGTTAAAAGCATGGATATCTTGGGTTCATAATGAAGCTGAAAAAGAAATGTGGAAATACTTTTTAAACCCTCTAAAGAAATTTGCCGAATCTCTTACAAAACATTTTGATGGAATTATTGCTCGATGGATGCACTCCGACATTCTACGCAGCAACTTGAAGTTCGATTTGAGATAATAACTGGTAGAGTCTCTCCAAGTTGAACCCTATAGTGCTTATGAGCGTTTCCTGTCGAACTCTCTTTAAGCCACAAACGGTAAACCTCTCAAGATTGTGATAGTTCTTCATCTTTGAAATCCCCGCTTCAGAGATTGAGCGGATGTTTCTCGCCAGCTGATAGTTTTCACTTTCATAAATTTCTTCTCCCAGAAGCTTCTTGCCCTTTGAACCGCTGATACTGACTAATTCCACTCCCTGTTCTATGGCGTAATCCAAATTCGTTGCAGAGCTATATCCATCATCAACACTGACCATCATAGCGGATTCTCCAGTCATTTTTTTATTTTCCACAAGGCAATCTGCAAAGACTTTACTGTCACTGGTATTTCCAGATTCCAAAATGAAAGAAGTCAGAAAACCATTGGCACTAAAAGCAAAGTTTGGACGATAACCAAAAACTGTTTCACGACCGCCTTTTTTGATAAAGGCAGCGTCGTCATCACTCATACTGTAAATTTTTCTTGCCGTCTTGGCATCGTAGTCCTCAGGAGCCATCTTAAAGCGGTGCTCAACCATCAAAACTTTATCAATAAAGCGAGAAAAATCTTCATCAAGCATCGAGGACTTTATACTGCTACAGTGCTGTTTGATTTTAGGTAGAACCTTTTCCAGGCGTGTTATAAATTTTCGACACCTCGGCAAAAGTTCTTGTGTATAAGACTTATACCTCATTTTCTTGGCTCCTTTCTTCCCTTTAAACATCGAAATCACAAAATCCAATTTACTCATATCATCACAGTAATTCTGTAGACGTTTGAGAGGGATTCCTCTACGTTCAAGGCAAGGGAGCTTATCATGTACTTTCTGAATATTTTTCATAACTTTACAACTAAGGTTCTTCAGTAATGCACTATCAACCGGCCAGGACGAATCGGCTTTGATGGCTGTGGAATCAATGATTACTGCTGAGAAATCATCTAAGTCACATGCTTTGACACAGTTCAAAATAGCTTGATGAAAAAGTGTAAGGGTATGTTCAGAAAGTGCAGAAATCTGTTCATGAATCGTATTGCGTGAAGGGAACTTCCCGATGCCTAGGCGCCCGATAAATTGATGTAATGAACTGTTCTCACATAACATGCTATAGCCGCGTTCCCCGTAACAATTATTATAAAAGTGACGGGCTATGAACAAGGCAACCACTAATTCCGCTGGTGGATGCTTTTTGGTATTGCCATTTTTAAATTCGCGATTTTTAGTAGCGGCCCTATCCATACTCAACTGGAATTGATCACTCTCAATCGCTTTTCGGATCCCTTCAAATTCAGGAAGAAGTATGATTTCCCCCGCAATCTTCAGCGGACCGCTTAAAATTCCTGCCGTTTGTTGTAGTTCCCCGATGAAATATTCGGAAAAAAGAGTATCGTTCATGATGAATTCCGCCTGCTATTTGTTTTTGTAAAGAACTACAATATAGCATTTTAGGCGGAATTTTTTACAAATAAATACATTTTAAAGCTATTATTTATGAGCCTCTTGAATGAACTGTCGGAGTGCATCTCGATGGAGGCACGGAACAAGTAATGCTGTATTGGAAGGAATTAATTCCGTTTTCTCAGCAGTTAAAAGACGGGCCAGAGGGTTTAGATCTAAAGAATATCTAAAAATGATGCTCTATTTCACTAAAGGAAATTTAACTGGGATACCAAACCTCATCCCCTCAAAGTGAGAAAGAACCTTAACTTAATGTAGCTCACGGATTCAGGTATTAGTGTAGATCAGTGAAAATTAGTGGTTTAAAAAACAATTCCTTTAATTTGCGAAACTCACTGTTCCCACTCTTTTGCTTTTGACCTTCATTCAAAATTAAAAACTCACAATTAAAAATTGTTTTTAAGCCTCCAATAAGACACAAAAAAAGCCCGCGATTAAGCGAGCTTTTTTGATTCAACTGAAAGTTGAATTAACCATCGTTGCCGATTGAGTCAACGGGGCAGTCTTCCAATTGTTCTTGGCAGAGTGCAACTTCGTCGTCAGATTCTGGTTGTTTGAAGATGTAGGCGTTGCCAGCGTCATCTTCTTGGAAAAATTCTGGAGCCGCTCCGTAGCAGAGTCCGCAAGCGATGCAACCTTCTCCGTTGTCGTCATCCGGGTCGGTGCAGTAAAAAGCACCTGGGATGCTGTCAGCATGTTTAGCTTCAATATTAGCCATTGTATACTTGTCCTGATTATCTAGTGTTTGTTTATAAGTTCGGCAAAATACGCCATAAGTCAAAAAATAAAAGTGCTTTTCTCAAAATGTCTTTTAAAAGAGGTCCAAGTTAACGAGCTTCGCGCTGAGTTTGCGCACTTCGCGCTGAGTTTGCGCACTTCGCGCTGAGTTTGCGCACTTCGCGCTTAGGTAGCGCACTCGTGCTTGGGAATCGCACTTCGTGCTTGGGAATGGCACTTCGTGCTTGGGAATGGCACTTCGTGCTTGGGAATGGCACTTCGTGCTTGGGAATCGCACTTCGTGCTTGGGAATGGCACTTCGTGCTTGGGAATCGCACTTCGTGCTTGGGAATGGCACTTCGTGCTTGGGAATCGCACTTCGTGCTTGGGAATGGCACTTCGTGCTTGGGAATCGCACTTCGTGCTTAGGTGGCGCACTTCGTGCTTAGGTGGCGCACTACGTGCTTAGGCAGCGCACTACGTGCTTAGGTATTTCTTATTGAGGATCAGTGAAGATTAGTGGTGAAATTCTTTACTTATCCTCAATTCTCCTGACCCTTCCGTGCTTTTCTGTGTGTTTCGTGGTTCCATTCTTTTGCTCATCATTCAAAATTCAAAATTTCTGAATTGGCCCTAGCCCTAGCGAAGCATAACTTCAAGTACTTAAGCTTAGGCTCTAAGTTTCTTTCCGCCTTGAAAGACTTTACTTAAACTGTATTTTTTTAAAATTGGGATATTTATGCAACGTATTATTCAAGTTAACAGTGTTTGTGAGCAAGACGCAATTCGTCGTGCCTCAACGAAACTCATGACCCGAGAAGAGAGGGTTTTAGCTCTTCTCGAAATGCAGAACCGTTTTTTACGTTGGGATACACATCCCAGTATGGAAAGAGTTGCAAAAATTAAGCGTTTAGATTTTAAAGATGTTTAGTCAGCTCTCGGAAGATATGAAAGAATTTCTAGTTCTTTTACAAAAATATGAAATCGATTTTTTGGTTTGTGGTGGTCATGCTGTTGCTTTTTATGGCTACCCCCGTATGACCTTGGATTTTGATTTGCTGATCAAGCCAAATATCGAAAATGCAAAAAAAATAATTAAGTGTTTGCATGAGTTTGGTTTTGGCGGAATTAAGGAATTGACTGAAGAGCGTTTTTACCAGCGAGGGACAGTTTTCACCTTGGGAGCTCAGCCTAATCAGATTGATTTATTGACGTCTGTAAGTTCACAAAATGAACAAGAGATTTTTGCAAATAAAGTCTTGGGTGAATTAGATGGATTTGAGTTGGGTTTTATTTGTCTGGAGGATTTGCTTCGGGCAAAAAAAGAAGCGAATCGACTCAAAGACCAAGTCGATGTCCAAGAACTGGAAGCTTTGCATCGCTGATGAAACGGCCTTCGGCCTAAGTTTACGCACTTCGTGCTGAGTTTACGCACTTCGTGCTGAGTTTACGCACTTCGTGCTGAGTTTACGCACTTCGTGCTGAGTTTACGCACTTCGTGCTGAGTTTACGCACTTCGTGCTGAGTTTACGCACTTCGTGCTGAGTTTACGCACTTCGTGCTGAGTTTACGCACTTCGTGCTGAGTTTACGCACTTCGTGCTGAGTTTACGCACTTCGTGCTGAGTTTACGCACTTCGTGCTGAGTTTACGCACTTCGTGCTGAGTTTACGCACTTCGTGCTGAGTTTACGCACTTCGTGCTGAGTTTACGCACTTCGTGCTGAGTTTACGCACTTCGTGCTGAGTTTACGCACTTCGTGCTGAGTTTACGCACTTCGTGCTGAGTTTACGCACTTCGTGCTGAGTTTACGCACTTCGTGCTTAGGCAGCGCACTACGTGCTTAGGCAGCGCACTACGTGCTTAGGCAGCGCACTACGTGCTTAGGCAGCGCACTACGTGCTTAGGCAGCGCACTACGTGCTTAGGCAGCGCACTACGTGCTTAGGCAGCGCACTACGTGCTTAGGCAGCGCACTACGTGCTTAGGCAGCGCACTACGTGCTTAGGCAGCGCACTACGTGCTTAGGCAGCGCACTTCGTGCTTAGGCAGCGCACTTCGTGCTTAGGCAGCGCACTTCGTGCTTAGGCAGCGCACTTCGTGCTTAGGCAGCGCACTTCGTGCTTAGGTAATTATTAGTGAAGATTAGTGGTTTAAGGTTTTTTTCAGTGTGTTTCCGTGAACTCTGTGGTTCCACTCATTTGTAATTTTTCTTTCCATTCAAAATTTAGAATTCAAAATTAAACATTGTATACTGCCTCCACCATCTGTGTTATCTGCTAGATTTGTGGTTCCACCCTTCTTATATCATTCATAATTTAAAATTAAGCATTTAAAATAACCCACTCCTCTTTAGTGTTCATCAGTGAAAATTAGTGGTTTAAGGTTTTTTCAGTGTGTTTCCGTGAACTCGGTGGTTCCACTCATTTGTAATTTTTCTTTCCATTCAAAATTCAAAATTAAACATTGCATACTGCCTCAACCATCTGTGTTATCTGTTAGATCTGTGGTTCCACCCTTCTTGTATCATTCATAATTAAAAAATTAAGCATTAAAAATTACTCATCTCTTAGTGTGGATCAGTGAAAATTAGTGGTTCAAGCTTTCGTGTTCATTCGTGGAATTAGTGGACCCTTCTCTTTATTCACCATTTAAAACTGCTCTTCCAAACTTCTTTTCATAACTTGTATGCTCTTGATATACTAAGATATTAGTATATAATTAGTTTTATCGATATCATTTAAACCATTATATTAGTATCTTATGATTTACGAAGTTCACATTTTTGATAATGCACAACAAAAATATAGACTTATGGCAAAGATCGAAAAAACTGATCATGCCATATTACTAGAATATGATATGGATTATGTTTTTGAATATATTGATAATAAAGCAGGAGATCGCCTAAGTTTGTCTTTAGATTGTAGTTTTGAATTTTGGAAATTTGAAGACTGGCCTGCTTTTATCTTGGATTTAATGCCTTCGGGCAATGGTAAGCGATTTTTACTTGAGAAATATGGCCGCGGTGATGACGACTTCTTGCTTCAAGTTGGCGCATGGAATCCCATTGGGAATTTGCGAGTGAGCGGAGAATTGACCAATGATTTTATTGGCGGTATTGCGGATCAGCAAATCATGACTTTTTCAGAAGAGGATATCATTCAAAAAAATAAAAATTTCCTTAGCTATGCAAAGTTGTGTGGTGTACAGATTGATGGTGCTACGGATGTTCAAGGCGATGCGCCGAAGTTTTTACTTGTGAAGGATTTCGAAGGCCGGTTTTACGTTGATTCAGGTCTGGTCTCACCAGATGAAATCCAACAACATTACATTGTTAAATTCCCGCGAGGCAAGAGCCTGGCCGATTTTGATGTTTTGAAAAACGAGGCGGCGTACTATGAGGTGGCACGACGTTTAGGCTTAAGCGTAGGTGAGGAGCTCTTTTTTAAGGAGGGAGCTCTTTTTATTCCTCGTTTTGATCGTGAAGTGAAAGAGGAAAAAATTTATTACTATGGCCTAGAATCTCTCTATTCTATCGCAGGAATAAGTCAGCGAGGGCAGATCTCTGATAATTTTCACTTCTGTGAATTGCTTGCCAAGTACTCGACTTCGCCTAGCCAGGATGTATTAGAATTTTTGAAACGCGATGTGCTCAATATTTTATTGGGGAATCCTGATAATCACGGAAGAAATTCAGCTATGCTCAAGAAGAATGCTGAAGTTCGGCTTTCGCCACTCTATGATTTTGCCCCAATGTTTTACGATCCCAATGATATTTTTATGCGTCGCTCAATTTGGTTTAGTAATGAAGAGAGCGGTAGACCCTCTTGGGGCTGTATTTTAACGAAGCTTTCGATTTATGGTGCAGATATTACTGAAGGATTTCGAGCGTTTGTAAAGGCTTTAAGTGAATTAGTACAAGTGCTGAGAGTATGTCAAGTGGATGAATTTATCATTGAGAGACGCCTAGTAATCATTGAGAGTGAAATGAAAAAGTTAGAGGAGGTTTAAAAATGCCAAAAGATCGTAAGGCAATCATTGAAGATCTCCAGAATGATTTAATTAATAATCGCTGTGAGATTGGCGAGGCAATAAAAACCATGCGCAAAAGCATAGGACTTAATCAGAAGGACTTTGCAAAACTATTTGGCTTAACAGTCAATGCTCTGAGCTTATTGGAAAATGATAAGTCCAATCCCACACTCAAAACCCTTAATAATATCGGCTCGAAATTTGGTTTTAAAATCAACTTCACCCCGAAGTGATAGGCAGGGCGTTTGGCGCTGAGTTTACGGCCTGTGGCCTGAGTTGACGCCTTGCTGAGTTTACGCACTTCGTGCTGAGTTTACGCACTTCGTGCTGAGTTTACGCACTTCGTGCTGAGTTTACGCACTTCGTGCTTGGTAATCTTTAGTGTAGATCAGTGAAGATTAGTGGTTTAAATCTTTTGTTTTAATTTCTTTCCTTCAATTCAAAATTCAAAATTCACAATTAAAAATTGCCCTTCTTACCTTCGTTTAATTTGCGAAATTCGCTGTTAAACAGCGAATGACACATATGACACGAATGAAAATAACTCAGCGAAGCGCCCCTCTCAGGCCAAAGACCGTGATATTTTATGTAATATATTACTTGAACTATTTTTTAACATAGATAATATGCTACTATGATTAAACGAGCTATTACATCTGAGTTTCACCAGCTTTGTCGCGAATTTCCCGTGGTCACAATTTTAGGGCCTCGTCAAGCTGGGAAAACTACCTTGGCAAAAGTTGAGTTGCCATCTTATGACTACAGTAATTTGGAGGATCCAGAAACGCGTGCTTTGGCCAGCGAAGACCCCAAAGCCTACCTAGCTCAGTTCAAGGGCAAGCTTATCATCGATGAGATTCAGCGCGTACCCCATTTGTTGAGTTACATACAAGTTATTATCGATCAAAATAAGATTATGGGTCAGTATGTCTTGACTGGCTCGCATCAACTTGAGCTTAAAGCGGCAATTAGTCAGTCCTTGGCAGGGCGAACGGCAATTATTAAACTCCTGCCCTTTAGCATTAGTGAGTTGGAGGCTGCGGGAATTGCTTATGAAAGCTTCGAAGAGTACTCATTAAAAGGTTTCTTGCCGCAAGTTTACGACCGTTCCATACGACCTTATGTGGCTTACTCGAACTATTATCAGACCTACGTCGAGCGTGATGTTCGTCAACTGATAAAGCTCAAGGACCAAGGTTTGTTTGAGAAATTCATGAAGCTGCTCGCGGGTAGGGCAGGGCAAATCATGGATTATTCTTCCTTGGCAAATGACCTTGGAGTTAGTCAAAAAACCATCAAAGATTGGTTGTCCATTTTAGAGGCGTCTTTTATTATTTATAAATTGCCCCCTTATTATAATAACTTTGGTAAGCGGGCGATTAAGTCATCAAAGTACTATTTTATTGAGTTAGGCCTCTTGTGCTTTTTGCTGGGCATTAAAAATCGTAATCACTTGCAGCGCGATCCACTAGTGGGGAGCATTTTTGAAAATTTAGTCGTGCTCGAATTTCTTAAATATCAATTGAATCAAGGCTCCATGGATCAGGCTTACTTTTTCCGCGATAGTAATGGCAACGAAGTCGACTTACTTATCAATATCAATGATTTTGACTGGCAAATTGAAGTTAAATCAGCCAGTACCTATGCGAGTAAGCAGTTGAAATCACTCGTGAAAATGAGGACCCTAATGGACGCCAAATCACTGCTCGTCTACAATGGCGATTCAATGGATTTGAGTGATAATTACTACCTCAGGAACTTCAAAGAGCTGACCGAGCTCGTCTAACGTTTCTGAAGAAAATCGCCCTATGCCTCCGTGCTTAGGTAGCGCACTTCGTGCTTAGGTAGCGCACTTCGTGCTGAGTTTACGCACTTCACGCTGAGTTTACGCACTTCACGCTGAGTTTACGCACTTTGTGCTGAGGTGATTATTAGTGTTAATTAGTGAAGATTAGTGGTTTACTTATTCCTTCTTTATTCTACGCATCATTTAAAATTAAAAATTCACCATTTAAAACTATCTCTTCGCCATCTGTGCTATCTGCTAGATCTGTGGTTAGGCCGCCTTTAATTCGTTCAATTGGTGAAATTCGTTGTTGCGGCTCTTATGACCGAAGATGAGTGGAAAAGTTTTTTACTTCTCTTCAATTCACCTGATCCTTCCGTGCTTTTCTGTGTGTTTCGTGGTTCCAGTTTTTGTTTTTATTTCTTTCCTTCCATTCACCATTAAACCCTCACAATTAAAAATTGCTCTAACCATCTGTGCTATCTGTTGGATCTGTGGTTTCATTCTTTCCCTTCATTCAAAATTCAACATTGACAATTAAAAATTATTTTCAGTGTATCCAATTTTTTAAAAATACTGCTGAAAATTGAAAGTAGCTCTTGAAATCTATCGTTTTTTTTAGTAACTTTAATAAAACAAACGATAATCAATTCTGTGCTCTCGAAATTCAGTTTTGATGCGGAGCCTGCCTAGGTGATATTTTAGCTTATTTATACTCCCATGGCAATAGCTTCTTTTAATAAATCTTATGATTCATAAAAACGACATTCAAGAACTCGAAATTCTCAAGCATGTGGAAGAAACTCCGCATTTGAGTAACCGCATTGCCGCCCAAAAACTGGGCTGTAGTATTAAACTGGCTCATGAAGTTTTAAAAAAAATGGCGGGTCGCGGCTTGTTACATATAAAAAAAGTTCATTCGCGCCGTTGGGATTATTTTCTCACTCCGAAGGGCATCTCCGAGAAAGCACGCCTTACTATGGAGTTTCTCGATTTTTCGATGCATTTCTATCATGAAGCCAGAAAACTCAGCTCTCAAGTCTGTCGTGATCTCGCTGATTCCGGAGTCAAAAAACTATCTTTTCTAGGTGCGGGGGACTTAGCTGAAATCGTCTATCTCGGTCTCAAGGAATGGGGGCTTGAACTCGAAGCCATTTACGATGATGAGAAAAAGAGCTTTTTAGGGCATGATACACAGTTGTTAAGCGACTTAGTTGATAATAAGCATGGAGCCGTTTTAGTTTGCCTATATGATCCCAAGCAGCCGACGGCAAATAATTATTTGCCTGAGGGTGTCAAAGTAAATGATAACTTCCACTGGATCTTCAATTAAAAAGTTTAACAGCGAATTAAACAAATTATACGAATGAAAGAACTTATTCTCAAAGCAGAGAGTTACGCAATTATTGGAGCATGTATTGCTGTACATAAGGAGCTGGGTCAAGGTTTTTTAGAAGCTGTCTATCAAGAAGCTCTAGAGATTACTTTTAACAAAGTAGCTATTCCAAATGAACGCGAGAAAGAACTTAATATTTTATTTAATGATCAGTTACTTGAGAAAAAATTCTATGTGGATTTTCTTTGCTATGATCAAATTGTTGTAGAACTCAAGGCAGTCAAAGCACTAGACCATAATCATGAAGCCCAAGTTATCAATTACTTGAAAGCAAGTAATAAGCCTCTGGGAATTCTAGTTAACTTTGGAGAGAAATCTCTTGTTTATAAACGCCTTATTAATAAATATCATAATTCGTATAATTAGCGAAATTCGCTGTTAGAACTTTTAAAAGCATGAAACAACTAATTACACAGATTTCACGAATAAAAAATATAAATAAAGCAATGCGGTCAACCATAACAACATCAAGTTTTAACCCAAAAAATAATTCGTTCAATTAGCGAAATTCGCTGTTAGAACTTTTAAAAGCATGAAACAACTAATTACACAGATTCTACGAATGAAAAATATAAATAAAGCAATGCGGTCAACCATAACAACATAAAGTTTTAACCCAAAAAACAATTCGTATAATTAGCGAAATTCGTTGTTCCACTCAAAATTATCATGTCCTCTTCACGTCCAACTCTAAACTTTGCCAAGTATCTTTGGCAGCATTATCGCAAGAGCCTCATCTTTGGTATTCTGACTTTATGCCTTGGTGCCTTTGTCGATGCCTCTGCAGCACTTATGGTGGCGCCCATTTTTGACTTGATCATGAATGATCAGGGAGCGGGCGCTGAATATACACAAGTCACTCAGCGAGTCTTTGAGTTTTTTGATTCCTTAGGCTTGCCCAAAACGAGTATCTTTGCCCTCGGCTTTTTTCTATTTTTGTATATCTCTAGATCTTTCGTCACTATCCTAACAAATTATTTCATGGCCAAGATTCGAGCAGCATTACAGAAGGATATGGTACTCAATCTCTACAAGGCGGTGGTCAATGCCAATTGGAAATTTTATTTAACAAGAAATCAGGGGCAATTTATTAATAGTATTACCCGGGAAACGCAGCATTTGACTATTGCCTATGATAACTTGAGTCAGATGTGTGTCTCACTTGTGCAAATCACAGTTTTTGGGGGGCTCGCATTTTTGATGTCCTGGAAGATTACGCTGATTTGCTTAGGGGTAGCGCTGTGTTGTGCCATACCTCTCTTTATGTTGACGCGCTTGAGCCATAAATGGGGTCAAACTTACGTAGCTTCGGCAGGTGTTTCGAATTCTATCACCCAGGAATCCTTTTCCTTGGCAAAAGTTATTCAGGCTTTTAGCTGCCAAAATTACGCTTATGATAAGTTGTCGGAGCAACAGCAGGTACAAGAGGGCCTCAATGTACGTTTTTATGTTTTGGGAAAAGTGGTGCAAGAACTTTTTTATCCCATTGGAATTATTTCCATCATTATTGCCTATGCCTGTTCGCGTTATTTTGAGATGTCTTTTGCTCAGCTCTCCATTGTGCTCTACGCCTTATGGAAAACGACGCCCTTTATCTCAAGTTTTTTGAGTGCCAAAAGTAGCTTAGGTCAGATGGTCTCAAGTTTTGATAATGTCTATCAACTCGAGCAAGACGCCTTGGCTCACCCCATTCAGAGTGGTGAACAAAAATTTGCGGGCCTAGATGGCGGTATTCAATTGAAAAATCTCTCCTTTGCTTACGAAGGTGCAGAGCTTAAGGCTTTGGCGCAAGTTAATATAAGGATTAAAAAGGGACAAATGACGGCTTTGGTAGGCTCGTCGGGTTCAGGCAAATCCACCTTAGCGGATGTGGTCATGGGCTTTCACGAAATTCCCCAGGGAGACTTACTCATCGGGGGCGTGGCTTTACAGGATTTAGACCTCAAATCCTACCGTGAAAAAATTGGCTATGTTCCCCAGCAAAGCGTCTTGTTTAATACCACAATTCGAGAAAATCTCTTGTGGTCGAAAGAATCTGCCTCAGAACAAGAACTCATCCAAGCTTGTCAAAAAGCGAATGCTTGGGAATTTGTAAAAAAATTACAGCAGGGCTTGGATACCGAAGTGGGCGATCGTGGAGTACGTCTTTCTGGGGGCCAAATTCAACGCCTAGCGATTGCGCGAGCTATTTTGCGTCAACCGGAAATTCTCATCCTCGATGAAGCGACGTCTTCACTAGATACAGAGTCAGAAAAAATGATTCAGCAATCTATCACTCAAATTGCCCAAGAAACAACTCTGATTGTTATTGCCCACCGCTTATCAACAATTAAAGGTGCAGATCAGGTGATTGTGATGAAAGATGGCTCTGTACTTGAAGAGGGAAGCTTCGATGAACTTGTATCTAAGCAAGGGGAGTTTTCTAGTATGTGGAACCGACAAATGGAGGAGAATAAATGAAAGCAGTAATTTTAGCAGGAGGTTTGGGTACGCGAATTTCCGAAGAAACGGATTACAAACCTAAGCCAATGGTTGATATTGGAGGTAAGCCGATCCTCTGGCATATCATGAAAATATACTCTCATTACGGTATTAAGGAGTTTATTATTTGCTGTGGCTATAAGGGCTATGTTATTAAAGAATATTTTGCCAATTATTTTCTTCACATGTCTGATGTGACTTTTGATATGAAAAATAATAAAATGGAAGTGCATCACAATAACGCTGAGGACTGGAAAGTGACATTGGTGGACACTGGTCTAGAGACGATGACTGGAGGTCGTCTTAAACGCGTGAAGGAATACTTAGGTGATGAAGATTTTTGTTTCACTTATGGTGATGGAGTCAGTGATGTTCCCATCGACAAGCTCATTTACTTTCACCGCCAGCAAGGCTTATTAGCTACTGTTACTGGAACCTATCCGCCGGGTCGTTTTGGCGCGATTAAATTAACTGAGCATCAAGTCGAAGCTTTTGAGGAAAAACCCATGGGTGATGGTGGTTTAATTAATGGTGGTTTTTTCGTTTTATCTCCTAAAGTGATTGATTATATAGATGGCGACGAGATTGTTTTTGAACAAGAACCTATGAAGAATTTGGCCAAAGACCAGCAAATGGCCTGTTATGTTCATGAAGGTTTTTGGCAGCCTATGGATACTCTTCGTGAAAAGAATTATTTGGAAAAACTCTGGGCAGAAGGTAATGCACCATGGAAAGTATGGAATTAAGTTTTTACAAAGATAAGCGCGTACTTGTGACTGGGCACACTGGCTTTAAAGGCTCTTGGCTTTGTCAATGGTTGGAAATATTAGGTGCACAAGTCTTCGGCTATTCCAAAAAACTTGAAGTTAAAGATCATTTTTCGGAATTGGCTTTAGAGGGTGATTTCACCACGGGGGATATCTGTAATTTTGATCATTTAAATAATCAAATTAAGCGAATTCAACCTGAAATCATTTTTCATTTAGCGGCTCAGCCACTAGTGCGTGACTCTTATGAAGACCCTTTAGGGACTTATCAAACCAATGTCATGGGGACAGGTCATGTTTTACAAGCTTGTCGAGGAGTAGATTCAATCAAAGCGATTATCTGCATTACAACTGATAAATGTTACGAAAATAAAGAATGGTTGTGGGGCTACAGAGAAAATGAGCCCATGGGCGGTTATGATCCCTATAGCGCATCAAAAGCCTGTGCCGAATTATTGATTAGTAGTTTTAGAAGATCATTCTTTAATTTAGATGATTATGGCCTGAAGCATCACACTTTAATTGCGAGTGCTCGTGCAGGTAATGTGATTGCGGGTGGTGATTGGTCAAAAGATCGCCTGATACCAGATGTTATAAAAGCCACCATGAATAAAGAAAAGGTATTTATTCGCAGCCCCCATTCTATACGTCCTTGGCAGCACGTTTTAGATTGTCTTTATGGCTACCTTCTTCTGGGGTCGAAGCTTTTACAAAGGAAAAAGGAATGCGCTCAGGCATGGAATTTTGGTCCTGCGGATAGCGATATTAGATCGGTTGAAGATATTTTAGAAATGAGTAAAGCCGTTTGGAATGAAATTGATTATGAGCTCAATGAATCTTTAGCAGATTTGCATGAGGCCAAATTGTTAAAACTCGATAGTTCGCAAGCTAATGTAAAACTTGATTGGCAGCCGTTATGGAATTGTGAACAGAGTATACAAAGAACGGTCGCGTGGTATAAAAACTCAATTGAAAACAAAACTATCAACACAGTGAATGATATTAACGATTACATGAGAGAATTAAGTGAACGAAGCTGAAAAATTAAAAAATGAAATTTTAGAAAAAACTAAAGAATATTACTCTTTAGTGCACGATAAATCCGATCAGGACTTCATTCCAGGGGAAAGTCGAATCAATTATGGAGGTCGTTTTTTTGATGAAAATGAATTAGTTAACTTAGTGGATTCTTCCTTGGAGTTTTGGCTAACTTCGGGTCGCTTTTGTAAGCAATTTGAATTGGAATTTGCGGCTAAGATGGGAGTTAAGCACTGCCTCTTGGTCAATTCGGGTTCATCCGCCAATCTCGTGGCCTTTATGACTTTGACTTCCCATAAGTTAAAGGAAAGAGCAATCAAACGTGGTGATGAAGTCATTACAGTTGCCGCCGGCTTTCCAACTACGGTATCGCCATTATTACAATTTGGCGCCGTTCCCGTTTTTGTTGATGTGGAACTTGGAACTTATAATATTGATTGCTCGCAGCTTGAGTTAGCCGTAAGTGATAAAACAAAAGCGGTGATGATTGCCCATACACTAGGTAATCCTTTTGATTTAGCTCGAGTAAAAGCTTTTTGTGATAAACACAATTTATGGCTTATTGAAGATAATTGTGATGCCCTCGGCAGTGAATATGCGGGACAACAAACAGGAACTTTTGGTGATATTGCCACAAGTAGTTTTTATCCACCACATCACCTCACCATGGGCGAAGGTGGCGCCGTTTACATGAAGAGCGGCAAGCTCAAGATGATTGCGGAATCATTTCGCGATTGGGGACGTGACTGTTTTTGCCCATCTGGGAAAGATGATTCCTGTGGTAAGCGTTTCGGCTGGTCGCTGGGCACCCTACCCAAAGGCTACGACCATAAATATATTTATTCTCATTTTGGCTACAATCTCAAAGTCACAGATATGCAGGCGGCTATCGGCGTAGAGCAATTAAAAAAACTTGATCAAGTCACTGAAGCACGGCGCCGTAATTTTCAAGGGCTCCATGATGGACTCAAGGATTTAGACGAGTTCTTGATTCTCCCGCAAGCGACTGAGAACTCAGATCCCAGTTGGTTTGGCTTCCCCATCACAGTTAAAGATTCTTCGCCCCTTAGTCGAGCCCAGATCGTTGGCGAACTCGAAAAAAATAATATTCAAACGCGCATGCTCTTCGCAGGTAACATCACCCGCCATCCCTGTTTTGATGACATTCGTGGTGATGATTCAGTCTACCGCGTTGTTGGCGACCTCCAAAATACCGACAAAATTATGAACGATACTTTTTGGTTAGGCGTCTATCCAGGTATGACACAAGAAATGATTGAGTTTATGATTAGTACAACTTCCCGTGTGTATAAATAAAGAATGTTGATATGAAAAAATTGAAAATAGCAATTTTGGGTAGCGGAAATATTGGTACAGATCTTTTGATTAAAGTCATGCGTTCAAAGTTTTTGGATTGTGTTCTTTTTGTAGGAAGAAGTTTTGCCTCTAACGGAATGATTAAGGCTAGTTCTTTAGGTATAATAGTCTCAGATAAAAGTATAGACGCTATAGTCGAGAATAAAGAAAATATTGATTTAGTTTTTGATGCCACCTCTGCACAAAGTCATAAAATCCATGCCAATATCTTCAAGGATTTAGGTATCAAATGTATAGACATGACTCCTTCACAGGTTGGCAAGATTTGCATACCAGCAATAAATGGTCCGAGTTGTTTAAGTGCCGCAAATATAAATATGATTACCTGTGGTGGGCAAGCCTCCATTCCAATGGCTTACACTATATTTAGGAATGTGAAAAATATTGAATATATAGAAGTTGTTTCTAGTATTGCATCTAAAAGTGCTGGACCAGGTACAAGAGAAAATATTGATGAATATATCTATAATACTGAGGCAGGTTTAAGACATTTAACTGGATGTGAAAATGTAAAGGCTATCCTTAATTTAAATCCTGCAATACCTTGTATTAATATGCAGACAACCATTTTTGCCAAGGTTGATCAAGTGGAGGTAGAGTCCTTAATTTCCCCCATCAAAGAAATGGAAAAAAAGATTCAAGAATATGTAACTGGCTATGAAGTTATTGTTCAACCAGTCTACGAAGGTGGTAGGATAGTTGTTACAGTTAGGTGTTGCGGTTTGGGTGATTACCTTCCACGCTATGCGGGTAATTTAGATATCATAAATTGTGCGGCGATTGCGATGGCTGAGGAGTATGCGATAAAAAATAGTGTGGTAGGACAATCATGAAAAATATTATTATTAGTGATCCCACACTGAGGGATGGCAATCATGCAGTAGGTCATCAACTTAGTGTAGAACAGGTGAAAATTTATGCAAAAGCAGCTAATGCCGCAAACGTCCCTATACTTGAAGTTGGTCATGGCAATGGCATCGGAGCATCATCACTGCAGGTAGGTTTGGCCAAAGAGTCCGATATTGATTTACTGGAAGCAGCTAAGTCACAATTAACTACGACAAAGTTAGGCATACATTGTATCCCAGGATTTGCAACAATAGAAAGAGATTTAAAACTGGCTTTGGACATCGGTGTAGATGTTTATAGAATCGCTAGTCATGTGACAGAAGCTGATGTAACGAAAAAACACATATCATTTGTACGAGAGAGAGGTAAAGAAGTATATGGTGTTTTAATGATGAGTCATATGGCAGGAATTGAAACATTAGTGTCCGAAGCATTAAAGATGGAGTCTTATGGAGCTGAAGGTGTGGTCATCATGGATTCCGCAGGTGCCTATTTACCCCAAGATGTGAAAAAACGAGTCACCGCTTTGCGAACTGCTCTTAATGGGCATGTTGGCTTCCATGGCCATAATAATTTGGGTATGGGCGTTGCAAATTCTCTCGTGGCTGCTGAATGTGGTGCAACAATTTTAGATGGTACGGCAAGAGCATTTGGTGCTGGTGCAGGTAATACACAGCTAGAAGTATTGATAGCAGTTCTTGAGAAAAGTGGTTATTCAACTGGTGTAGATTTATACAAAATTCTAGATGCCGGAGATATTGCAGAGGAATATTTAATTGATGTTATCCCTTCAGTAAAATCGACATCAATTGCGTCTGGTATGGCTGGAGTGTTTTCGGGTTTTATCAGGCATATAGATCGTGTGTCAATAAGCTATGGCGTTGACCCCCGAGATGTACTATTTCGTTTGGGAAAAAGAGGGGTAGTGGCCGGGCAGGAAGATATAATTATCGAAGTGGCCCAGGAGATAGCAGAGCAACAGGGAAAAACTAAATGATTAACAGCAAACAAATAGATTATATTCAAAATGACTGTGAACAAGTTTTAGCTGGCCAGTTGGGAACTTTAACCGCTTTAAAAAATAAGTCTCTCTTTATTTCGGGTGCGAATGGGTATGTAGGGAAATGGCTTATTGAGTTAATTAATCACCTTAATGAACATCACAAATTTAATATAAATATTAAAGCCTGTGCAACATCAATTAGCCAAAGTGCGAAGGATTACCCTCATATATTTAGAAAGAAGTATATTGATTTAATTGATAAAGACATTAAAAATCTTTCTGAAATTGATGCCTCCGTATCGTACGTATTACATTTGGCCGGTAACCCAGACAATAGAATACATTCATCGAATCCCGTTAAAATCATGAAAGACATTATTTTGGGAACGACTAGAATTCTGGATGCTTGTAATAGACTTGAAAAATTACTAAATTTCACACATTTTAGTTCAGGACATGTATATGGTCAGCAACCATTCGAAGCTATGAATGTCAATGAAAATACTTTTTATAGCTCTACTGGCACAAGACTTTTATCATATTATGGTGAAGCAAAAAGAGCTTCCGAATCTTTAGTCAACGCCTATAGAAGCCAATATAAAATTCCTACAACAATACTTCGGCCATTTGCATTTATTGGTCCTCATCAATTAATTGACAGACCGTGGGCAATTAATAATTTCATTAGAGATGGCCTCTATGGTCAGTCGATAAGGATTCTTGGTGAACCTACTACGATACGAAGTTATATGTATCCCAGTGAGATGGCATTATGGACCTTAAGGGCTGTCCTGAACCCCTCTGAAAAGAATGTGTTTAATCTAGGAAGTTCAGATAGTATGGACTTACAATCTATTGCTCAAATTGTAGAGCAGTCTTTTGGTGGCCATTTAGGTGTGTCAACGAATAGTCCGCCAGGTGCACTTAATAAATCAAAATTCATACCGGATATTAGTAAATTTGAAACTGCCTTTGATTTGCCGCTTAAAATCGGCACCGAAGAGGCAATAAGAAAAGCCGTAACATGGTATAAGCTAGGGGGATTAAGTTATGGAAAATTATAGAGTAAGTGAT
This sequence comes from Lentisphaera araneosa HTCC2155, assembly GCF_000170755.1. Lineage (NCBI taxonomy): Bacteria > Pseudomonadati > Lentisphaerota > Lentisphaeria > Lentisphaerales > Lentisphaeraceae > Lentisphaera > Lentisphaera araneosa. Next base: position 15,611 of record NZ_ABCK01000034.1, on the reverse strand, counting down.
CTGATAGCAGAATTCCTTGAAAATAATAATATAAGACATGTTTTTGGCATTGTGGGAGCAGGAGATGCTCATATTTTTGATGCAATTTTAAGACGGGGCTTTACGGAAATAGTATGTGTTCACCATGAACAGGCTGCAGTAATGGCCATGGGGGCATATTATCGTACCAATGGCGAACTAACAGCAAGCATAGTGACAACGGGTGCTGGCACCACTAATACGATTACCGGTTTGGTTAGTTGTTGGATGGATTCAATACCAGGAATTATTATCTGTGGCAATGAAAAGTCTATTTATTGTAACCCGACTACAAACCCTTTAAGAATTTGGGGAATTCAGGGTTTTGATAGTATCGCGATGGTCGAAAAAGTAACGAAATATGCAAAAAGGGTGACTGATCCTCTACAAATTAATCTTGAGTTAGATAAAGCGAAGCACATAGCTTTAGAAGGTAGAAAAGGTCCCACATGGTTAGAAATACCTATGGATATTCAAGGAATGACGGTCGATAAAAAGAAACAGAGTATTTTTCAAGCGGAAGAGAAGAATTATTTTCAGGCAGTAAAGGATATAGATTCTCTTGAAAAAGCAGTAGACAAAACACTGGAACAGTTTCAAAGTGCAAAAAGGCCAGTTCTTTGGCTTGGCCACGGCATTCGCTTAGCAGATGCGCTCGAATACATAGAACCATTACTTGACGCTTTAAAATGCCCTACCTTATTAACATGGCAGGGGCTTGATATGATTGACTCCGATAATCCATATGTATTTGGTCGCGCTGGTGTCTATGGACAGCGCTATTCTAATTTAGTGCTTCAAAATGCCGATTTTGTCATGAGTATCGGTACACGTATGGCAATTCCTCAAATCGGTTATGATCTAACAGAATTAGCACGTGATGCCACCATTATTTGTGTTGATATCGATAAAAATGAAGTAGAGAAACATCAGTCAAGGCTATTGCATGGTATTTGTGCTGATGCAAAAGATTTTCTTGAACTTTTTCTTAAAAAAGTCGCTACGAAAGAAATTCCTGTATATCAAAATTGGATGAATCAGTGTTTGAAGTATAAGCAACGTTTTCCTATAATAGGGCCTGAGCATAAAGATGTAGATGGTTATATTAACTCTTATCCACTTATGGAAATGATTTCAAATTTGGTACCGGATGATGAAGTGATTGTCACAGATATGGGGACCGCACTCTTGTCGGGTTTTCAAGTATTAAAAATCAATGGAAATAAAAGGTTGTTTACAAGTACTGGACTTGGTGAGATGGGTTATGGCCTTCCGGCTGCAATTGGAGCGTCATTTGCTTTAGATAAGGGCAGTGTGCTTTGCTTAAATTGTGATGGTGGAATGATGATGAACATCCAGGAACTGCAGACAATAGCTCATCATAAACTACCGATAAAAGTTCTTATATTTAACAATGATGGATATTTGATGATCAAGAACACACAGAAAGGTTTGTTCGAAGGTCGATATAGTGGAACTGATAAAAGTAGCGGTGTCAGTTGCCCTGACTTCTCAAAGATTGCCAGTGCATTTGAATTCGATATGCATGCAATAAGAACTTGGGAAGATGCAGAAAAAGTGTTGCCAATATTCCTTAATAGTCCAGGGCCTTCATTTTGTGAAGTATTTATGCACCCTGAACAAGTATGTGTTCCAAAGTTAGGAATTGCCTTGACTGCAGAAGGAGAGATTGTATCTCCCCCTCTAGAAGATTTATCACCACTACTGGATAGAAAAGTTTTGGCAAATAATATGATTATTGGTATTCATCCAAAATCAGAAAAATTATAACTCCAGGATTTTTCAGTGAATAATTTTGATGTGAATAATTGTATTGTACAAGCAGATATTGAGGGGATTTTAGCCTCGGGTGATTTTTCGAATTTTAAAAATAAAAATATATTAATATCTGGTGCCAACGGTTTTCTGCCCGCATATATCGTGGATGTACTTATGCATTTAAACATTCATGCTGATTATAATATAAATATTTATGCGGTGTGTCGTACAGAAAAAAATTTTAACGCGAGACTTGGGCAATACTTGGAACATGATAATTTCCATCTTGTGATCGCAGACATATCTCTATTTTATTATCATGACAATAAAGATTTTTTACCCGAACAGCTCGATTTTATTATTCATGCCGCAAGCTTTGCTAGTCCCAAGTATTATGGTAAAATTCCAGTTGATACATTGCTACCAAATATCATTGGAACAAAAAACCTTCTTGATATAGCCATAAAAACTAACTGTGAATCTTTTTTATTATTCAGTAGTGGTGAAGTTTATGGTCAAATTGACACATCAAGTATAACTGAACGTGACTATGGTTATATCGATCCTCTAGATGTAAGATCTTGCTATGCTGAGAGTAAACGAATGGGTGAGAATATATGTATTTCATATTCACATCAATATGATTTAAATGTGAAAATAATTAGACCTTTCCATACTTATGGACCAGGGATGAAATTAGATGATGGACGAGTATTTTCAGATTTCGTTTCGAATATAGTTAATAATGAAGATATAGAATTACATAGCGACGGAAGTGCCGTAAGACCATTTTGTTATATAGCCGATGCGGTCGCTGCTTTCTTCTTAGTTTTATCTAAAGGTGAAAATAAAGAAGCTTATAATATAGCAAATCCATATGAGCTAAAAAGCATAAAAGAATTAGCTGAAACTTTAGTCTCATTATTTAAAGAAAAAAACCTTAAATTACAATTCAAGAAAATAACTAAGAAGGGCTATATACCTAGTCATCTTAAAACACAAGTACCCAGTATCACAAAGATAGAAGCTCTTGGATGGAGTCCGATGACAAGCGTAAAAGAAGGGTTTAGTAAAACTGTAAGGAGTTACAATTGAGATTAGAAGAATTAGAGCAGGCCTACAATTTAGGTAAGCTTGACAAACAAAGCTATATTCAACAAATGTATTCAATACATGACAAACTTTTTGAGTACAGTGAATTTATTAAGAATAGAGATGTTGAAAAAATAGAGATAAGTGAAAAAGGCGTAGAGATCACGTCTAAAGAACTAGGTATTAAAGTTTTATGTAAAAGAAAAGATCAACGAACTGCTCCAGTAGAAATTCTAAATTTCGGCTTTTATGAAAAAAAAGATTCCGACATGATTCTATCTTTGATTCAAGATAACAGTGTCTTTTTTGATATTGGTGCAAATATAGGCTGGTATTCTATTGCTGCGGCTAAAGTGAAAAAAAATATTACAATTCATACATTTGAACCTATTAAACAAACCTATGATTGCTTATTAGAGAATATAAAAATTAATCAATGTGAACAAATAGAAACGTATAATTTAGGGCTTTCTAATATTGAAGATGAATTAACATTTTATTTTTATGATGAAGGATCAGGTAATGCTTCTTCCGCCTTATTAGATGAAACTAGGGAAAATCAAAAACATACTTGTAAAGTAAAACCTTTGGATAGTTTCTTTCCGAAATTAAACTTGAAAAATTTAGACTTTATCAAATGTGATGTTGAGGGTGCTGAACTATTAGTTTTTAAAGGTGGTGTACAAACCATAGAGCAATACAAGCCAATAGTTTTTACTGAGATTTTAAGAAAATGGACTGCCAAATTTAATTATGATCCAAATGAAATAATCACATTTTTCAAAGACCTTGGTTACGGATGCTATTACGCACAAGACAATAACTTAAAAGAATTTATGGAGATGGATGAAGATACTGTAGAGACTAATTTCTTTTTTCTACATAAAACAAAACATGCCCAATTAATTCAGGAAAGAGTAAGTAAAACCCTCACTTAGCACAATGTCTCTATAGGGAATTCCAGAGATTATTAACAGGTTTTATTTGATGCATATTGAAAATATAAGAATGATTTAAGGTGTTGAAACAAATTCAATATATACATGAATGAAGAATTTTTAAGTAAGGTAAATGGTCAAAGATGAGTCAGATAGAGTATAACCAAAAGCTCTCGATAGTGGTCCCGACTTATAACCGTGCTCAGTATATAGATAAATTTATTGAACTGCACCTACCACAATTATGTGAATTTAATGTAGCGCTTTATATTTTTGATAATGCGTCTACTGACAGTACTGAAGAGGTGATTAAACAGTGGAAAAATAAAAGTCATTTGATTCAGTATATCAACAATGAAGAGAATATTGGTGCTATAAAAAATGTTGAGAGGGCATTATGTTATCCTGAAACCGATTATATATGGATGGTGGGCGATACCAATTTATTACCACTTGCAGGAATTAAGCGAGCATTAGAAGAAATAAATATATACTCCCCTGATTGTATGGTGTTTAACTTAAAAGGGATGCCGAATCGGCAAGATAAAACATATTCAGGTCATAGCAAAGTACTATCAGAACTTGGAAGTATTACATCTAATTTGAGTACAATAGTGCATAAAAAAAGTGTAATAATGAGTGTTGATTGGATGGGTATCACAAAATGTTTTTATCCGCACACAGTTCTGTTATATAGAGCTATTGCCAAGGAGCACTTTACTTTAAGGTGGATAGGTAGTTCATATGTTAGAGGCTTAGAGCTTCCTAATACGCCTAAAATTGCATGGTCAAATGGCAAGGAAGTATTCGAGATAGGGCTACGAAATTGGTCGTTGACGATTATGGATTTACCATCTATTTACAGCTTGAGGAGTAAGTTCGCAGCGATTAATGATTTTTTGAAGATTACGGAACTATGTACTTTTCCTCGACTATTATTTTTACGAGCTTGCGCGTCATTAAATTACTCTACAGCCGTTCGGTATAAGAAAGAATTTAAACAATATATCAAGACGCCCTATTGTGTAATATGTATTATTTCAATTTCACCACGAAATTTTTGTTCATTAATCATTTGTTGTGGGAGTATCGTTAAAGCTTTTCTTAAAAATAAAATGATTTGGTCTTTATTTAAAGGAAGAGTAGGATGATCGCTTTTTTTTCGGAGGCTCTACCGCCTAGTCCAAACGGTAATGCGGTAATGCTTCATAGATTGTTAAAGAATAATGAAGGTTTTGATTATTGTTTCATTAGTTCATATGAAGAATTTTATAAAACTAAATCAGAACCACTCCCGTGTGAACATTATTACTTACATGAGCCGATTAGAGAATCTCGTTGTTTTGTTTTTGCAATATTAAGGTCAGTTTTTCGAATTATTTATTCGGTTTTTTCGTTGGCCAAACTTATTAAATCAAAAAAAATTGAATTATTGGTTGTATGTACGGGTGATTTAATAGGCATTCCAGTGGGATATCTGGCATCACGAATTAAAAAAAAGCCTTTTGTACTATACATGTTTGATGATTATCTTGAGCAATGGAGTGGCTTAAGGGCGTGTTTTGCTAGGTATTCTGGTCGCTTTATTATACCCAAAGCTGATGTGGTTATTGTGCCAAATGAGTTTATAAAAAATAAGTTAGATAATCAATTTGGCATAGACTGCGAGCTTGTTAGAAATCCATCTTGTGCGACGACCAAAGCTGAGGTTAATATAATAACAATACAGGAGAACATTAATATTCTTTATACGGGTGCGATATACGATGCTCAGGCCAGGGCGATTGAAGAACTTAGTATGTGTTTGAAGGAGACAGGCTTTAAATTAAATATTTTCACATCGAGTGATGTTTCGGACTATAAATTCTTCCAAAATGAAAACGTATCGATAATGCCATTTGTAAAACAGAGTGAATTAGAAGAGTTACATCAGCAGAACGATATTTTATTTTTGCCTTTATGTAAAACTAGTAATTTAGATTCTGTGATAATGACTGCTGCGCCAGGGAAAATGGGAGAATATTTAGCATCAGGGAAAATTATTCTAGCTTTTGTTCCAGAAAATTGTTTTGTTGATTTTTTACTTAAGAAACATGAGGCAGCTTTAGTTTGTAATACATTAAAGGAATTACGAGATGAATTATTGAGCTGTAAAGAAGGCAGACAAGATCAAGGGCGCTTAATCATGAATGCATTAGAATTGTCACAAGAATTTAGTATTGAAATTAATATGTTGAAATTAAATACGGTAATTCTACGAAGTGTTGTGGTGAAATAACACAATGAATAATACGATTGACCAGATGAGATCGCATGATGCTCCGCATACGAGAGAGACTCTGTTTCCCCTCCTGCAAGGGATGGACCAAGGGATGAGGGGTTTTATCCCATATTCTGGGTGATTGTGATGAATTATACATAACAAGAGGAAGAACATGTTTAAAGATAATACACTTTTGATAACAGGTGGAACGGGTTCATTTGGCAATGCGGTTCTAGATAAGTTTTTAGATAGTGAGATCAAAGAGATTCGCATTCTAAGCCGTGATGAAAAAAAGCAGCATGATATGCGCCTCAAATATAAAAATGAAAAAATAAAATTCTATATTGGCGATGTGCGGGATTATAACAGTGTGAACTTCGCAATGGCGGGGGTCGATTATGTTTTTAGTGCCGCAGCATTAAAACAAGTCCCATCATGTGAATTTTATCCAATTGAAGCAGTCAAAACGAATATTTTAGGGACTGAAAACACTGTGAATGCAGCCATCGCGAACGGTGTACAAAAAATGATCGCACTCAGTACCGATAAGGCAGTCTATCCAATCAACGCAATGGGAATGAGCAAAGCCTTAATGGAAAAAGCTGTGGTTGCGTCATCAAGAAAAGTCATAGACAATAAAACACTCTTGAGTTGTACCCGTTATGGGAATGTTATGGCTTCACGGGGCTCAGTGATTCCGCTTTTTGTTGAATTAATCAAAGAGGGAAAAGATTTAACAATTACAGACCCTAATATGACTCGATTTATGATGTCTTTAGAAGATGCTGTTGGTTTAGTTTTATTTGCTTTCCAAAATGGTAAACAAGGAGATATCTTTGTTCAGAAATCCCCTGCATGCACCATTTTGACTTTAGCGAAAGCTTTACAGGAAATTTTTAAAGCTGATAATGAAATTAAAATTATAGGCACTCGCCACGGTGAGAAAAAACATGAAGCACTCCTAAGCCGTGAAGAAATGTTAATAGCCGAAGATTTGGGTGATTACTATAGAGTTCCTTTAGATACACGAGGGTTAAATTACTCTAAATATTATTCTGAAGGAGATGAAACGGTTTCAAAATTAGATGATTATACCTCCGCAAATACAGAGATATATGAAGTAGATGAAATGGTTGAACTGCTATTATCCCTTGATTATATTCAGGCTGAATTAGCTTCTTGGACCTAATTATGAGAAAAATTGTTACGATTGTTGGGACTAGACCAGAAATAATTAAACTTAGTGCAGTTATATCTGAGTTGGATAAGCACTGTGAGCATATACTCGTTCATTCGGGCCAAAATTATGATTATGAATTAAACCAAGTCTTTTTTGATGATTTAGGTATTCGTAAGCCAGATTATTTTTTAGAGGCAGCGGGAGCTAATGCGGCCATTACGATAGCTAATATAATTACGAAATCCGATGAAGTTTTTGAAAAGTTAAAGCCGGATGCCATATTACTTTATGGAGATACGAATAGTTGTTTGTCGGTCATCAGTGCCAAAAAAAGAAAAATCCCAATTTTCCATATGGAAGCAGGTAATAGATGCTTTGATCAACGAGTTCCGGAAGAGGTTAATAGGAAAATCATTGATCATCTAAGTGATATTAATATGACCCTCACTGAGCATGCTCGTCGTTACTTAATTCAAGAAGGCTTACCTGCGGAAAGAATTCTTAAAGTGGGCTCATCGATGAAAGAAGTATTGATGAATAATCAAATGGCGATAGATAATTCCACAATATTAAAAAGCTTAGACTTAGAAGAAAAAGAATACTTTGTAGTATCAATTCATCGTGAAGAAAACGTAGATAACCCTATTAATTTCTCTCATTTTTTAAATAGTTTAAACCAATTAGTTAATGAGTTCGGTAAAAAAATCATTGTTTCTACTCATCCAAGAACACGTAAAAAGTTGGCAGAATACAAAGATGTAAGGTTGGATGACAAGGTCACTTTCTTGAAACCATTAGGTTTTTTTGATTATATATCACTCCAAAAAAATGCTTTTTGTACTATATCAGATAGTGGTACAATAACGGAAGAATCTTCGATTTTGGGCTTCCCTGCAGTTACGATTCGTGATGCACACGAACGTCCTGAGGGCATGGATGAAGGTACATTGATAATGTGTGGTTTAGAGAGTGAAAATATAGTTAATGCCATAAAAATTGTAAGCTCAGGTCAATGTGATAATTTCCCAAAAATCGTAGATGATTATAATGGAGATTATATATCAAAAAAAGTCGTTCGTATTATTCATAGTTATATTGATTATGTGAATCGTGTTGTTTGGAGTAAATAATGTTAACGGTCTTAGTTTTAGGCTCTGAAGGCATGTTAGGACATGTTTTGTACAAGAAATTAAAAGAACAAAAGCACATCACAGTAAAAGGCTTGAGTCGTCGTGATGGAGAATTTACTGATATTAAGATGGATGCTTCAGATTTTCACTCATTAGAGCAGCATTTACATGATAATAATTACGATGTCGTGATTAATTGTATAGGTGTACTTATTTCGGCATCTGAAAATTGTATGAGTAATGCTGTGTTAATGAATAGTTATCTCCCTCATTTTTTTAATGAACAATCCCTTAAACATCAATTTAAATTTATTCACATAAGCACGGATTGTGTGTTTTCAGGTATCGATGGTTCTTATACAGTGAATTCCAAAGTTGATGGAGAAGGGATGTATGCCAAAAGTAAAGCACTTGGTGAACTGATTTCAGAGACCTCTTTAGTTATACGGACCTCTATTATTGGGCCTGAACTGAAGCTTGGGACAGGTCTTTATAACTGGTGTATTCAGCAAAGGGGTGAGCTTACAGGTTATTCTAAAGCTTATTGGACCGGTTTAACAACAATGGAATTATCAAAAATGATTATCCATATATTAGATGGGGCGTTAAGTCATGGTTTATATCAGCTTGTCCCTGCTCGAAAAATCAGTAAATACGAGTTATTATCGATCATAAATAATGAATTTAATTTAGATCTAACTATTCATCCATGTGATCAATATAAAGTTGATAAAAGCTTAGTTTGTAATTACCCTGATTTGGGAGTGATAAATGATTATAAAACGATGATAAAAGAAATGAAGCATTGGGTCACGATAAATAGAGAGCTTTATAGCCATTCTGTATGAAAAAAAACCTTCCAATTAGTATTGTTATTCCTTCATATAACAGGGCGCCACAATTACGTATTACCTTGCCATTATACTTATCTTTGCCTGTTGAAAAAATCATTTTAGTTGACGACTGTTCGACGGATGGAACTGAATTAGAATATGCTGAACTCGATCATCCGAAATTCCTATATTACCGTAACCCAGAAAACTTGAAGCAACCTGGCGCTCGTAATAAAGGAGTGGAACTCAGTACATCTAAATATTTGATTATGGGTGAAGATGATGTTTACATGGCGGCCGACTATGTAGAGAGCTTATATAAAAAAATGATTGAACTTCGGGCCGATTTCATTGCGGGGCGCATGATTAATATGAACCGAGATGAAACTTATGAGTCCGCACAGGGGCGCGCAATGCTAATGTCTAATAAAGAGTTTAAGTCACGCAATTCTCTAGGATTTGATTACTCATGTCAATTTGATGAGGCTATTCCTACACCCTATTTACACGCATGTAGTATATTCCGACGTGATTGGGCGGTACAGTATCCGTATTGTGGTAGATATAGAGGTAATGGCCTACGTGAGGAGTCACATTTTTACCTAAATGCTTATCGTCATGGGGCTAAAATGTATTATGAATCGTCAGTGGCGGCGTATCATATGTTTCATGATTACGAAGGTGGTTGCCGTGGCACTCATTTAAGTTATGCTTATTCCGGAGTCGTTAATACACATAAATTTTTAAATGTTTTTTGGGATGAGATTCAGGATATTTTTGAGATAAAACAAAACCGGCTTGTATTTGAGCTGATTTTCACACTGAATTTATTTAAGAGTACTTTTAAGCATTGGATCTCCATGACTTTTCCAAATTTACATAAACTTTTAAAAAAACTCAAAGAGAAATCATGAGAATTGCTTATGATGTCTCCATTTTAGAGGGGAATGAATTAACAGGTGTAGAGAAATTAGCGTTTAATCTCTTTAGTAAAATGTGGCTCTTGGGTGTTGCGCATCAACACATCTTGATTTGTAGAGAGAGGCCCCAATGTTTAGTGAATCTACCTGGAAACTGTTGTGTGGTGGAGACAGGAAAAGCTCATTTATGGCGCTGGTTTAGGCTCCGAAAAGCGTTAAAGCTAGAGGGAGTAGATGCTTTTGTCTCGGGGGTAACTAATTTAACTTTACCAATCAAAGGGCTGAAAATGTATCCTTATGCGCATGAGTGTCAATGGCTTTATGATACTAATGAAGGCGGATTTGGTAAACATAAATTTTTATTTCAAATGTCTACTAGATTAGCGAGCCGGATCATTACTAACTCACATAGTACAGCAAAAGATATTACCATGGAACTGAAGCTTGATCGTAAAGTGGACGTGATATCACCATCGTACGATGAATCGGTGTTGATTCCATCGGATAAAAATCGTGCACAAGTATTGAAGGAATTAAGTTTAGAGGATGGAGATTATTATCTCTTTGTCTCTTCCATACGACCAAAGAAAAATATCGATTTATTACTCGAGGCCTTTTCGAAAACACCAAATGAGCGATTATTGCTAGTGGGTAAAGTACTTTATCCTGAGATACCTGAAAAAGCGAAACTTTTAGGCCTTACTAATGTACATTTTCTCGGCTATGTAAAAGATGAAGATGTCTCAGTATTATATGATAATGCAAAAGCTTTTTTATATGTATCCAAGAATGAAGGTTTTGGCTTACCTATACTCGAAGCCTATGCACACGGATGTCCTGTAATTGTGAGTCGTGACGGGTCAATACCGGAAGTCGCCGGTGATGCCGCCGTTTATATTGATGGAGATGATGCAGATGAACTTGGGAAGGTGTTGCAAGGTTTTAAAAGAGATGTGGATTTCACACAAAAATCAGCAACGATTCTCAAAAAATATGATTGGAGTCAATCAGCACAAAAATACTTAGAGATTTTAGAGAAAGATTATGCGGGTTATTCAATTAACAACTGAGCTGCTCTTGGCGGGAGCCGAGCGGGTGATACTTGAGCTTAGTCGTGAACTAGTACGCTTGGGGCACGAGGTTTTGGTGATTAGTTTGGCGCCGATTCCTCAAGATCGTAATCAGACGATTGTCGACGATCTTGAACAAGCGGGAGTGAAGTATGAATCCCTTAATCTATCGAAAAAGAATCCATTTGGAGTTTTTAAACTCCGCAGGCTGCTCAAAGAGTTTAAGACTGATGTGGTTCATGCCCACATGATTCATTCGAATCTCTTGAGTCGTTTATTAGTACCTACAAAAATACAGTTAATCAATACAGTGCACATCGCAGAACGCCGGTCCAATAAGGGCTGGCATTTTTTATGGGATCGATTGACTTTCTCAGAGCATGTAACGCAAACTTGCGTTTCTAAAGCCGTAGCGGATTTTCACGCGAAGAAGATAGGTGTAGAATCCTTGCCCGTAGTCTACAACGGGCTTACCTGCCCTCCCAAACTCAGTTCTCAAACCTTGAAGTCTCTACGAAAAGAATGGGGGTTGGATCATTGCAATAAGATAATGGGTTCGGTTGGAAGGCTCAATCAACAGAAGGGCTACGACTGGTTTTTGAAGGAGTTAAAAGGTGTCACAGTACCTCCTGAGGAGAAGTGGGGGCTCGTTATTTTAGGGGAAGGTGAAGAACGAACTCAACTCGAGGCGCTGGTTAAAGAACTCCCTGATAATATAAAATGTGTTCTTCCAGGTTTTCGTTCTGATGCCGCGTCCTGTATTGGGGCTTTTGACTGCTTTGTGATGCCCTCAAATTATGAGGGTTTTGGTTTGACATTGATTGAAGCAATGAGTCATGGTGTGCCAATTGTCGCTAATGCTGTAGATTCTTTACCAGAACTTATGGAATATTACGATAATGGTGTTTGCTCTACTAAAATTAATTTCATAGCGCAAGTTCAACAAGCTATACAAAAATCAAAAGTGCAAGGGACTTTCCCTTTTACAGTACAAAAAATGGCGGATGAATACTTGGCGTTATATGAGGGACAATAGAGGGGAAGATAGCGTTATGACTGGGGGGATGGTTGTAGAGGTAAAGGATACATTTAAGCAGTTTCGGGGAGAGATGGGCTGCTTTTTGATTGTTGGATATGGATGAACCATAAAATGAAGATGATGAGTATAAAAGGTGTTAGAGTAAGAGTATAACGTAGGGTAGCTATACCTACCATGGCAGTTAAAAGTGAACTGCCAATGCAACAAATTGAGAAGAAACCGGCAAGCCTGAGGTAAGGGGTGTCGGTTTTTTTTATGCGTAAATAAATTGAGTAAAAAGCAGTGAAGCTAATGATAAACAAGGGGATGAGTAATCCCCAATGTAGCCAGGCTATTGGGAAAACACGCCTCTTTTTGACTAGTGTATCTTGCCAAGAAAAATCCTTAACTAAGTTGATTTTTGTCCAATTTTTATTTTGCTGGGCATAAGAATCTGATTCTGCTTGGGAGCAGACTTCAAAACCAGACCACAGATGGAAAAAATGTAAACTAGTTAGTTTGAAATATTGGTAAAAATTATTTTTTATGAGTGTTATTCCTAATTGCTTTCTATCTTGATCAGTCATTTGATGGTTGAGTTGGTGTTGGTACATAACTTCTTGTCGCGTGCGAATCAAGTGACGAAGGTTAAAGCCCTGGAGTGAGTTGACTTTCTTGTTAAGGTCGAGTATTTGTGGAGCCTCCTTCTGTAAGTTAGGGGGTAGAAGAGGTGTATCTTTTTCAGTCATGATCATAAGACCTCGAGCAAAGATATGTGCATCGAGAAGTGATTTCCCCTGGCCATGTTGAGAAGTATATATAGCTTTCGATAATCCCATAATTAAAAAGCACGGAATGAATAGTGCGAAGATGGATGGAAGCATTTTTTGTTTGTCTTGTATAAGTAAGAAAATAAAAAAGACTAAAGCAGGGAGGTAAAACATACCCGCAGGACGTATAGAGATTGAAAGGCTTACACATACAGAGAGGAGAACAAGTGTCTTATGATTCTTCATCTCTTGACGGACAAAGCGGAGAGTGTAAGCAATGATACAGACCATGAGAGTGAGAAATAAGCTCTCAGTTAAAATTTTTATGTTGAGCCAGAATAGAATAGGGTTGAGCATAAAGCAGGCCCAGCAAAACCAAATTAGAGATTGTTTTTTTAAAATGAATGAAAGCTCGAAAATGAGAAATAGTACCGCCCAGCTACTTAAGATAAGTTGAATAGCAGAGTAGAACTTCCAATTATCAGTAAATAATTGGAGGAGATTTAAAAAAACTGGATAAGCAGTAGTACGAATAGGGGACCAGTTGAGGTATGTTCCAGTGTCAGGTTCAAAACATATGTTTTGTCCAGGGATACAAATAATCTGTATAATTAATGTAAAGAGGCCAGCTATATAAAATCTTTTATTCATTGTTCACCTGTTTACTAAAAGCCGTGATTCTAAGCCTTTATTTATTTAAAAACAATAAAGCGGCGGCCGAGAAAATTAAAAATAAATGCTATACCCGTAGCAAGTATTTTTGCCCACGTTGAGTTGACTCCTGCATTGATGGCTGATTTGGTTATGTACCAATCTACGATGCACACTACTGACACGACCAGAGAGTAGACAATCAACTCAGTGAAACGGCTCCATGATTTTCGTGTAAAAATAATTTGACAGAGTAGGTAGTTTAATCCTGCCGCAGAAATAAAAGCAATAGGGGCAGCGTAATTTGTATTTACATCCATAAGTGAATAGAGTGATTTAAAAACTATAAAGTTAAAAACTGCTGCACTTAAGCCAATAAAAAAATACATGAAGGCTTGCATGGGGATAGAACGTCCAGAGAAGTTGTATTTCAGAATACAATAGAGTGCTCTAAAACCATCTTTGGCACCGATTTTTTTTCCTTCGTCATAAGAACGCCCATAATAAGAAATGCCCATTTCATAAACGGGGATTCGTTTGGCAGCAATTTTCGCAATGACCTCTGGCTCAAATCCAAAACGATTTTCTTTAATATCAATACTTTGGATGACTTCTCTTTTAAAGACTTTATAACAAGTTTCCATATCGGTTAAATAAAGATCAGAACAGATATTTGAACAATAAGTTAAAAATTTATTGCCCATAGAGTGCCAAAAATTGAGGACGCGGTGTTCGGAGTTAGAATGGAATCGAGAGCCCAAACAAACGTCAGCTTTACCATTTTTAAGGGGTTCAATTAATCGAAGTAGGTCTTTGGGGTCGTACTCGAGGTCGGCATCTTGAACAGCGACAAAATCACCGGTGGCTTTTTGGAAGCCTGTGCGGAGGGCTGCGCCTTTACCACTATTTTTATCGTGTTGAAAAACTTTTATTCTTGAGTCTTGCTCTGATCGACGCTTTGCTAGCTCTAGGCTACTATCACTTGAATAATCATCAACAATAATGATTTCTAATTTTAGTAGTTCATTAGCTATTTCAAGAACTTATCTAGGCAATCATTTAAGGTTGTCTCTTCATTGTAGCAGGGGATAACAATAGTTAAGGAGTACATTATTTATTTACTTGTGTTAAGCATTTTTTATTAAATGCTTAGATTTGTATGAGAGGGGAGATTAAGTCAAATCTACAAAGAGGGGGTGATCTTTTTCTAGGGACTAGCGGCACCTGATTCAACATGACCATCTGGGAAGAGTTTATTAACCGTGCCACCAAATTTATGGGGGTTCAAGTCTTCAACTAATATTTCATCCGGTTCAGTGAGTAAATCTCCCCATTGCAAGTCATTACCCGTAGATACGCTACGGTAAATTTGTGAATCATTATTTTCTCGACTGGCGGGACAAGAAAGAAACTGCGAAGGGATATCAAAGGTTGTTACCCAAATATGACTTGCGTTTAGTTCGGTATCTGTTCCAGGATTAGGAACTACTTCATTAGGTTGATCTGAAAAATAAATCCTAATTGCAGTGCCGATACTTTTTAGATTTCCCCTACAATTAGATTGTTTAGCTTTATCTCGAGCTCTTGCTAAACTTGGTAGAATCATAGCAGCAAGGATACCTATGATGGCAACAACGACAAGTAATTCTATGAGTGTAAATTTTGATTTTTTCATAATTCAATGTTAGTAAATATTACGATATTGTCAATAGCTTGAAGGTATTAATGTTCTTAAATAAGGTTAATTTAGTATAAAAAAAACCCTCCGTGAGGGAGGGCTTTTTTTAAATTCTAAGTCCTACATTATGTAGGAATTTTTTGAATAACTATATTATTATAGATCACTGTCAGACTGAGTGAGACGAGCAGCGGCAGCTTCCACATGACCGTCACCACCTAAAACGTTAGCTTTGCCACCAGATTTGTGAGCTTCAGCAGCACCACCAGTT